>DASRRF010000284.1:0-2589 GCA_035695905.1 Micromonosporaceae bacterium
CGAACCACTGCTCAACGTCGCCAGCTTCTAGGACGTCACCCACTCCTGAAAGGCGGCCAGCGTTGGTGCTGGCCGCCCTTCAGGCCACTCTCCAATTTCAAGAGCTCCCGATCGTCGACACCGAGGAGGAGACTGCTCCTCATGAAGACCCTGCGCCGCCTGCTGCCCGGTGGCCTCGGCGGACTCACCGGCCTGGCCTGCGCACTGTGCGGCGCGATCCCGCTGCTTCTCGCGGCCGGTGTCGTTGGTGGAGCCGGCTGGGCATACCTCGATCGGGTCCTGCCCGGTATCGCGTTGGCGTTGGCCGCCGCGACCGCGCTGGCGTGGTGGTGGGCCAAGCGCCGACCTGCCCACGCCGGCGACCGCACCGGTGAGACGTGAGCTACGGCAGGCCGTTCACCGACTGGCAGTAGAGCCACCCACCGTACGGGTCGTACGTGGCCCAGTGGTTGTCGTAGTTGAAGTGGTTGCGGGTGTCCGGTCCGTACACACCGTCGGCGGCGGTGCCGGCGTACCCCTGGGCCTGCTTGAGCATCGCCTCGGTACGGCCGCCGAAGATGCCGTCCTCCTCCAGCACCTCGCTGAGGTTGAAGCATTCGTTGAGCGTGTTCTGCAGCACCCCGACCGCCTCGCCGCTGTTGCCGCGCCGGAGCGTGCAGGTGCTGGTGGCCGGTTGGCCAGACGCCTGGTATGCCGGCAGTTTGGCCCTGATGTAGTGGCCGGGCCAGTTCGGCCATGGGATGTTGGTGTCGTATCCGGCCGACGTGTTGCAGGTCGGTGACGCCGCAAAGGCCGGCGAGACAAGGAAGAGCGACGAGGCCGCGGCGACAATGGCGGCGGCGGTGAGTGCCAGGCATCTTTTCACGTGGTGCCTCCCCCGATGTGAATCGTCCAACGTGGACCGCATGAAGATAGATCGCGGTGATGCCCGTCGTCGATGCCATTCGGGTACGGCCGAATGCTGCTACTCCGCCTCCACCTCGGCCAGTCGCCGGATGAGGTAGTCGCGTACCGGGTCGGTGTCCGCCAGCTCGATCGCGGACCGGTACGCGGTCGCGGCCTCCGCGTGGCGGCCGAGCCGGCGTAGCAGATCGGCCCGGGTCGCCGGCAACAGGTAGTACCCGGCCAGCCGGCCGTCGGCGTCCACGCGGTCGACCAGGGCCAGCCCGGCGGCGGGACCGTCGGACATGGCCACCGCCACCGCGTGGTTGAGCGCCACGATCGGCGACGGCATCACCGGCATCAGACGCCGGTACAGCCGGGCGATCCCGGCCCAGTCGGTGTCCGCGGCCGTCTCGGCAGTGGTGTGGCAGGCCGCGATCAGCGCCTGCAACTGGTACGGCCCGACCTCGCCACGGTCAAGAGCCGACTCGAGTACGGCGACGCCCTCGTCGATCTCGTCGCGCCGCCAGCGGGTACGGTCCTGGTCCTCGAGGGTGACCAGGCCGCCGGTCTCGTCGACGCGGGTTTCCCGCCGCGCGTCGTGCAGCAGCATGAGCGCGAGCAGCCCGAGCGCCTCCGGCTCGTCCGGCATCAACCGGGCGAGCAGGCGGGCCAGCCGGATGGCCTCGGCACACAGGTCGGGCCGGATCAGGTCCGGGCCGGCGGTGGCCGCATAGCCTTCGTTGAACAACAGGTACAGCACCGCGAGTACGCCGGACGTACGCGCGGCAAGCAGGTCGGCCGAGGGCACCCGGTACGGGATCCCGGCGTTGCGGATCTTGCCCTTCGCCCGGACCAGCCGTTTCGCCATGGTGGCTTCGGAGACCAGGCAGGCCCGGGCGATCTCGGCGGTGCTCAGGCCGGCCAGCGTACGCAGCGTCAAAGCGACCCTGGCCTCCAGCGATAACGCCGGATGGCAGCAGGTGAACAGCAACCGGAGCCGGTCGTCCGGGATGCCGCTCGGATCGGTGTCGTCGCCCGGCCCGGCTGCGCTCTCGTGCAGCATCGCGGTCTGCCGCAGCTTGGCGGTTTCGACGCTGCGCCGGCGGAGCCGGTCGATGGCCCGGTTGCGGGCGGCGGTGACGATCCACGCGCCGGGTCGGCGTGGCACACCGTCGCCCGGCCACCGGGCCACCGCCTGGGCGAACGCGTCCTGCGCGCACTCCTCGGCCAGATCCCAGTCGCCGGTCATCCCGATCAGCGTGGCGACGACCCGGCCCCACTCCTGCCGGAACGTCTCCACGACGATCGCGTCGACCTCGGCACTCATCCGAAGAACGGCCGGACCTCGATCAGTCCGCTCTCCGCGACCGGATGCTTCGCCGCGATCGCGATCGCTTCGTCGAGGTCCGCGCACTGGATGATGTCGTACCCGATGATGACCTCCTTGGTCTCGGCGAACGGCCCGTCGCCGAGCAGCACCTCGCCGCCACGTACGCGTACCGTTGTGGCGTCCCGCGGCGGCCGCAGCTGATCGCCGTCGAGCCGGATCCCCGCGGCGTCGAGCTCATCGACCCACGGCATCGGTTCGTCGAAATCCGGCTCGTCCGGCATCCGGTCGATGACCGCCGCATCGACACAGACGAACAGCATGAACTTCATCGCTCTGTCCCCCTCGGACCCATCATCGCGTGCAGCGTGGCGGTC
>DASRRF010000285.1:0-1509 GCA_035695905.1 Micromonosporaceae bacterium
CGTTGCTGAACTTCCAGACGATGATCGCCGACCTCACCGGGCTGGTCACCTCAAACGCCAGCATGCTCGACGAGGGCACCGCCGCGGCCGAGGCGATGACCCTGGCCCGCCGGGCCGGCAAGGCCGGCTCGCAGGTGTACGTGGTGGACGCGGACACGCTGCCGCAGACGATCGCGGTGATCGCCACCCGGGCCGAGCCGCTGGGCATCGAGGTGCGCGTGCTCGACCTGGACCGGGAGCCGTTGCCGGACGAGCTGTTCGGGCTGCACCTGCAGTACCCGGGAGCATCCGGTGCGGTCCGCGACCACGCCGCGCTGATCGAGACCGCGCACTCCCGCGGTGCGCTCGTCGCGGTCGCCGCCGACCTGCTCGCGCTGACCCTGCTGCGCCCGCCCGGCGAGGCCGGCGCGGACATCGCGGTGGGCTCCGCGCAGCGCTTCGGCGTGCCGATGGCCGCCGGTGGGCCGCACGCCGGCTACCTCGCGGTCCGCGCCGGCCTGGAGCGCTCGCTGCCCGGCCGGCTGGTCGGGGTCTCCAGGGACGCCGCCGGCGCCCCCGCCTACCGGCTCGCGCTGCAGACCCGGGAACAGCACATCCGCCGGGAGAAGGCGACCAGCAACATCTGTACCGCGCAGGTGCTGCTCGCGGTCATCGCCAGCATGTACGCGGTCTACCACGGTCCGGCCGGGCTGCGCGCGATCGCCCGGCGTACCCAGGGGCACGCCGCCCGGCTCGCCGCCGGGCTGCGCGCCGGGGGCGTACGGGTGGCGTACGAGCACTTCTTCGACACGGTCACCGCGATCGTGCCGGGGCGGGCCACCGAGGTCGTGGCGGCCGCCGAGCGGCGCGGGGTGAACCTGCGCCGGGTCGACCCGGACCGGGTCAGCGTCGCCTGCGACGAGACCACCACCGCCGAGCACCTGGCCGCGGTCTGGTCCGCCTTCGGGGTGGTCCCGGCCTCCGCCGAGGTCGCGGATGCGCTCCCACCCGAGCTGCGCCGCACCTCGGCGTTCCTCACCCATCCGGTCTTCCACGAGCACCGCTCGGAGACCGCCATGCTGCGGTACCTGCGCCGGCTCGCCGACCGCGACTACGCGCTGGACCGGGGCATGATCCCGCTCGGCTCGTGCACGATGAAGCTGAACGGCACCACCGAGATGGAGCCGATCAGCTGGCCCGGGTTCGCCGACGTGCACCCGTTCGCGCCGGCCGGGCAGACCCAGGGGTACGCCCGCCTGATCGCCACGCTGGAGGCGTGGCTGGCCGAGGTCACCGGGTACGACGCGGTGACCCTGCAACCCAACGCCGGCTCGCAGGGCGAGCTGGCCGGGCTGCTGGCCATCCGGGCGTACCACCACGACCGGGGCGACCCGCACCGGGACGTGTGCCTGATCCCGTCCAGCGCGCACGGCACGAACGCGGCGAGCGCGGTGATGGCCGGCATGCGGGTGGTGGTGGTGGGCTGTGACGCGGACGGCAATGTGGACCTCGTCGACCTGGACCGCAAGC
>DASRRF010000286.1:0-9014 GCA_035695905.1 Micromonosporaceae bacterium
CACCGGCAGAGGTTGCCCTCCAGCCCGTGGCGTACCTCGTCCTCGGTCGGATCGGGGTTGTCGGTGAGCAGGTCCACCGCCGCGATGATCATGCCGGGGGTACAGTAGCCGCACTGCAGGGCGTGGTTCTCGTGGAACGCACGCTGCATCGGGTGCAGGGTGCCGTCCGGTGCCGCCAGGCCCTCGACCGTCGTGACGTTGCGGCCGTCGGCCTGCACCGCGAGCACGGCGCAGCTCTTCACCGCGCGTGCCCGCCCATCGGGGTCGCTCATCAGCACCGTGCAGGCGCCGCAGTTGCTGGTGTCGCAGCCCACCACGGTCCCCACCTTGCCGAGCTGCTCGCGCAGGTAGTGGACGAGAAGGGTACGTGGTGGGACGTCGTCGGCGTACCGGACGCCGTCGACGGTGACGCTGATCCGAGCCATGGATCCTCCCGCACGGGGGCCAGGGGTATGTGGAGTGGACCGGGGGTGCTGTGGATCAGCCAACTCCGTCACGGCGGTCGCCACAAGGGTCCGAAGCGATTCCGTTGAACCGGGCAAACCCGGGATACGTGTCACCTTGCGCCACGAATAGGCGCACTGCTCGACGAGAGGTGGAACGTATCCATGAACCGTCGTCAAGCGTTGGGCGGCCTGGCCGCTTCGATCGCCGCCGGCGTGCTGGTAACCCCGGGCCGGGCTGATGCCTCGACCGACGCCCTGTTCCCGACAAGCCTCGCCCTGCCGGACGGGTTCCCCCCGGAGGGCATCGCGATCGGCGCACTGCCGTACGCGTTCTTCGGCTCCCGCCTGGACGGCTCGATCTACCGGGCCAGCCTGCTCACCGGCGAGGGACGGGTGATCTCGCCGGGGCCGGGCACCCAGTCGCTCGGCCTGAAACTGGACGCACACGGGCGGCTCTTCGTCTCCGGCGGCTCGGCCGGCGACGCCCGGGTGGTCAACGCGGTCACCGGTGAGGTGATCGTCAGCTACCGGTTCACCGCGTCACCGAGCTTCGTCAACGACGTCGTACTGACCCCGCACGGCGCGTACTTCACCGACTCGCTCAACCCGTTCCTGTACGTGCTGCCGTTCGGCCCCGGCGGTTCGCTGCCCGGCCCGGACAGCTTCGTACGCCTGCCGCTGACCGGCGATCTCGTCTTCGGCCCCGGGCTGAACACGAACGGGATCTCCCGTACCCCGGACGGCGTCGCCCTGCTGACCATCCAGTCGAACACCGGGCGGCTGTTCCGGGTCGACTCCGGCGGGGCGACAACCGCGGTGGACCTGGCCGGCGAGAGCCTGGCCAACGGGGACGGCCTGCTGGTACACGGCCAGACGCTGTTCGCGGTGCAGAACCGGCTGAACACGGTCGCCGTGGTACGGATGTCGGTCGACGGCCGGTCCGGCACGGTGGTCCAGCGGATCACCGACTCCCGGTTCGACATACCGACCACCGTCGCCGCGTTCGGCCCGCGGCTCTACCTGCCGAACGCTCGCTTCACGACCGCGCCGACGCCGACCACGCCGTACACCGCGGTGGCCATCGCGCGGCCCTAGGACCGCCGGCCCCCGTCCGCGCCGGGCGTCGGCGGCGCGGCGGGGGCCGGCGCCCCATCCAACGCCGGCGCCCCATCCAACGCCGGCGCCGCCCCCTCAAAAGCCGGCGCTGCGTCGTGGTGAATCCGTCCGTCCAGTGTGGACAGACGCTCACCGCCACCGCCCCAGCGGGCCGCGATGATCTCGGCGGCGATGCTGACCGCGGTCTCCTCCGGGGTACGCGCGCCCAGGTCCAACCCGATCGGCGAGGCGAGCCGGGCGATCTGCTCCTCCGGTACGCCGGCCTCGCGCAGCCGGGCCAGCCGGTCCTCATGGGTACGCCGGGAACCCATCGCCCCGATGTACGCCAGCGGCCGGCCCAACGCCACCTCCAGCACCGGCACGTCGAACTTGGGATCGTGGGTGAGTACGCACACCACGGTGCGCCCGTCCACCCGGCCGGCCTCGATCTCCGCAGTCAGGTAGCGGTGCGGCCAGTCCACCACGACTTCGGTGTCCGGGAACCGGCGGTTGGTCGCGAAGACCGCCCGCGCGTCGCACACCGTCACCCGGTAGCCGAGGAACGCACCGAGCCGGGCCACCGCGGCGGCGAAGTCGATCGCCCCGAACACGAGCATCCGCGGCTGGGGCGCGAACGCGGCGACGAACAGGGTCAGCTCGTCCCCGCGCCGCTCCCCGTCCAGGCCGTACCGCAGCGGGCCGGTACGGCCGGCGGCCAGCATCCCGCGTACGTCGTCGGTAGCCGCGTCGTCCAGCCGGGCCGAACCCAGCGACCCGGCGCGCCGGTCCGGCCACACGATCAGCCGCCCGCCGACCCGCTCGGTGCCGGCCACCACGGTCACCACGGCCACCGGCTCGCCGGTCGCCACCGAGCCCGCCACGTCGCCGAGTTCGGGGAAGCTCGCCGGGTCCACCCGCTCGACGAACAGGTCGATGATCCCGCCGCAGGTCAGCCCGACCGCGAACGCATCGTCGTCGGTCACCCCGTACCGGGCCAGTACCGGCCGGCCGGTCTCGGCGACCTCCCGGCCGAGCTCGTACACGGCCGCCTCCACGCAGCCGCCGGAGACGCTGCCGACCGCGGTACCGTCCGGCCCGACCAGCATCGCCGCGCCCGGCTGGCGGGGCGCGCTGCGCCAGGTGGCGACGACCGTGGCCAGCCCGACCGGCTTGCCCTCCCGCCACCAGGCGAGCAGCTCCGTGAGCACCTCACGCATTCCGGCCCACCTCTCTGAGCAGCTCCGACAGGGCGTCCAGGCTGTGCCCGGCGACCAGCGCGTCCAGGTACGGCAGCACCGCCGCCAGGCCGGCCGCGGTCGGCTCGAATCCGGGCCGGTCCCGGTGCGGGGTGACCCAGAGCACCCGGTGCGCGAGCCGGCGCAGCCGGGCCATCGCGGCAGCCAGCTCGGCCGGGTCGCCGCGCTCCCATCCGTCGCTGCACACCACCACGATCGCGCGCCGGGCCAGCCCCGGGTGGCCGTACCGACGAATGAACGTGCCGAGCGCGGTGCCCAGCCGGGTACCGCCGTGCCAGTCCGGGACGACCGCGCCGGCCGCGGCGAGCGCGACGTCCGGGTCGCGGTGCCGCAGCGCGCGGGTCACCCGGGTCAGCCGGGTGCCGAACGTGAACACCTCGGCGGCGGCCGGCGCGGTCAGCACCGCGGCATGCCCGAGCCGCAACAACGCGTCCGCGTACGGCGCCATCGAACCGGAGACGTCGACCAGCAGGATCAGCCGGCGCGGGCGGTCGCGCCGCCGCCGGTACGCGAGCCGTACCGGTTCGCCCATCGTCCGGCGCAGCGCGACCAGGCTGCCGCGCGGATCGACCCGGCCGTCGGGCGCGGCACGGTAGCGCCGGGCCGGGCGCCGCGGGGCGGCCGGGCGCAGCAGGGCCAGCAGCCGCCGGACCTCATCACGCTCCACAGTGGACAGCTCGGCGAGGTCTCGGTGGCGCAGCATCTCCTGTCCGGAGGCCCGGGCGGCAAGCGGCGTCGTACGGTCACCGTCCGCGGTACCTTCCTCGCCATCCAGCCCGAAGGGTACGGCGATCCGCCGCGGTTTCCCGCCGGGGCGCGCGGGTCCGCGGGGCGCGACGCCGTCGCTCCAGGCCCGGTACGCCTCGTCGTACCGGGCCACGTCATCGGCGCAGCCGCACAGGGTGAGCCGGCCGGCCCAGTACAGCTGCGCCGGGCCGAGCGCGTCGAGCGCGGCGGCGCAGGCCTGTACCCGGTCCGGGCTGGCGGGTACCCCGGCCCGGCGTACCCGCGCGACGAACGCGAGCAGCGCGGGCATCGCGTCGGTCGCCGGCCCGGCCACGTCACCCCTCCGCGACCAGGGCGGGCAGCCGTGGGCTTACCCGATCAAGATCTTCCCTGACCTTGAGCGCGGCACCCAGGGTGACCTCCGCCAGCTCCGGGGTGAGCCGGTCTGCCCCGAGTACGTGCAGCGCCTGCGCCCAGTCGATCGACTCGGCCACCCCGGGCGGCTTGACCAGATCCATTTCCCGCAGGCGTACCGCGACCGCGGCGACCTGGGCGGTGAGCCGCTCGGTGGCCTCCGGCAGGCGCAGCCGCAGGATGGCCGCCTCCCGCTCCAGATCCGGATGGTCCACCCAGTGGTAGAGGCAGCGCCGCTTGAGCGCGTCGTGCACCTCGCGGGTCCGGTTGGAGGTGATCACCGTGGTCGGCGGCGTCCGCGCGACCACCCGGCCCACCTCGGGTATCGTCACCGCCCAGTCCGCGAGCAGCTCCAGCAGGTACGCCTCGAACTCGTCGTCGGCGCGGTCCACCTCGTCGATCAGCAGCACGCACGGCGCGCTCTCCAGCGCCCGCAGCAGCGGCCGAGCGAGCAGGAACCGCCGGTCGTACAGACCGTCCTCGAGTACCCCGGCGTCGGTCACGCCGGTCGCTTCCAGCGTGCGCAGGTGCAGGATCTGCCGCGGGAAGTCCCAGTCGTACAGCGCCTGGGCCACGTCCAGCCCCTCGTAGCACTGCAACCGGATCAGCTCGACCCCGTCCGTCGCGGCCAGGGCGGAGGCGAACGAAGTCTTGCCGACGCCCGCCTCGCCCTCGAGGAACAGAGGCCGGCCGAGCCGCCTGGCCAGGAAACCGGCGGTGGTCAGGCCGTCATCGGCGAGGTATCCGGCGCGGGCCAGGGCCGTGGCCAGCGCCGCGGGCGACTCGGTGAGCGACACGGCTCCACTATGACCCGCCGAGCCCGGCACGGCCAGCACGAAGACCATCGCGCTCCCCCCGCGGTCGCTCCCGGTACCGCCCACCCGCAACGGCCGGCCTCGGCTGTCGGTCTAGACCAATAGCCCGACCCCCGGCCGTCCTACCTGGACAGCTCGATGCCCCAGCGGGCCGCCTCCTCGGGCGTGTCGATGTCCGAATCGTCCGCCACGTCGTCGCAGACGATGCCCTGCACCTGCGCGGACCGGGCCACCAGGTACGGCCGGGCGCCCACATCGGCCGCGGCGAGCGTGGTGATCCCCGGCCAGTGATCCCGGCCGAGCAGCATGGGGTGGCCGCGCCGGCCGTGGTACGTCGCACAGACCAAGGCATTCGGGTACGGCAGAGCCGCGACCCGGCGTACCGCGTCGGACGTGATCCCCGGCATGTCCACCAGCAACACGACCGCCGCGAAGGCCCCGGTGTCGGCGAGCGCGGCGAGACCGGCCCGCAGCGAGGAGCCCATCCCGGTGGTCCACGCCGGGTTCTCCAGCACGGTGACCCCGTCCAACCGGGCCCGGGCCCGTACCGCGTCGGCCGCGGCGCCGAGCACGACGACGATCGGCGCGCACCCGCCGCCCCGGGCCGCCTCGATGGCCCGGTCGACCAGCGGGGTGCCCCGATAGCTCAGCAACGCCTTGGGACCACCCAGGCGGCGTCCGCCGCCGGCAGCGAGCACCAGCCCGGCGACGACGCTCACTGTTTCTCCTGGTTCGCTCGCTCGTCCGGCGCTTCGGGCGCCGTCTTCCCTCGCCGCCCCGAAACCCCGACTTCGTGGGCAGGGCGCTCGGTCCAGACGCCGCTGCGCCGGCTCCCTTGCTCACGCTACCCGACCTGGGGTTATGCGGCGTCCGCGTAGCACTCGACGACCGACACGTCCAGCGGGAACCGGACCGGCGTCCCGCCGAACAGCAGCCGCCGCGCGCGTTCTCCGGCGGCGCGGACCGCGCCGGCCACCCGCTCGGCCTGGGCCGCCTCGCAGTGCACCAGCACCTCGTCGTGCTGGAAGAAGACGAGCTCGGCGCCGGTGCCGTGCAACGCGGTACGAAGCGTGGCGAGCAGCGTGTTCGCCCACTCGGCGGCGGTGGCCTGGATGACGAAGTTGCGGGTGAACCGGCCGCGCGCCCGCGCGGCCGCGGCCTCGCCGTCGTGCGCCCACCACGACACCGACGGGGGCGGGCAGGTCCGGCCCAGCCAGGAGCGCACCAGGCCGCCGGACTCGCCGGTACGGGCGGCCTGCTCGACGTGCTCCCACGCGGTCGGGTAGAACTGGCGCAGCGCCGCCAGGGCCGGGATCGCCGCGCCGCCGGTCTGCCCGTACATCGCGCCGAGCAGGGCCAGCTTCGCCTTGGCCCGATCGCCACCGAACGCCTCGGCGGCCAGGGCCGAGTACAGGTCGCCCTCGGCGGCCGCGGCGGCCAGCCGGTCGTCGCCGGAGACCGCGGCGAGCACCCGCGGCTCCAGTTGCCCGGCGTCGGCGACGACGAACGTCCAGCCGGGATCGGCGATAGCGGCCCGCCGGATCACCTTGGGGATCTGCAGCGCGCCGCCGCCGCGGGTGGCCCAGCGGCCGGAGACCACGCCGCCCGGGATGTACTCGGCCCGGAACCGTCCATCGTGGACCCACGCGTCCCGCCACGCCCAGCCGTGCGCCGTCCACACCCGGTAGAGCTCTTTGTACTCCAGCAGCAGCGGCACCGCCGGGTGGTCCACGCCGCGCAGCACCCAGGCGCGCGTGTTCGGGATCGTGATGCCCACCCGGGAGAACGCCCGGACCACCTCGGCCGGCGAGTCCAGGCGCAGCCGGTCCATCCCGAACGCCTCGGCGATCCGGCTCGCCAGCTCGACCAGGCGCCTCGGTGGGCCGCCCACCGGCGACGGCGGGCCGAGCAGCTCCACCAGCAACCGGTCGTGTACGTCGGCCCGCCAGGGCAACCCGTACCCACCCATCTCGGCGGCGACCAGGGCACTGGCCGACTCGGCCGCGGCGAGCAGCCGGAACCGGCCAGGCTGCGGGGTCTGCTCGATCCGGGCACGCTGGTCCACGTACACGTCGATGAGGGCGGTGAGTGGATCCATGCCGGCGGGGGCCGGCGGCGCGGGCGGGGCGTCGAAGAGCGCGCCCTGCCCGTCGCCCGGCGGCGTCGCGGCCCGGGCCGGTGGATCGGCCGGCACCGGCGCGCCGACCAGGCGCGCCCAGGCGGCCGGCAGCGCCCGCGGCTCGCCCCACCGGCCCGCGGAGCCGAGCAGGAGCGCCTCGGTCAGCTCGAGGTCGTGGCAGCGGTCCACCCAGACCCCGGTGCGCAGCAGCGCCGGGTAGGCCTCCGCGGTGGCGGGCCAGAGCCAGCGCACG
Source organism: Micromonosporaceae bacterium (assembly GCA_035695905.1). Taxonomy (GTDB): domain Bacteria; phylum Actinomycetota; class Actinomycetes; order Mycobacteriales; family Micromonosporaceae; genus EFPC-2. Next base: position 7,125 of record DASRRF010000286.1, read on the forward strand.
GTGTCACCGCGGGCGCGCACCTGCGCGGCCAGGTCGGCGCAGACCCGCTCGGGTCCGGCCGGGCGGCCCTGGTCGGTGATCTCGCGCAGCCGGGCGCCCCCCTTCCCGTCCGGCACGACCGCGACCATCACCCGGCCATTGTCCGCCGGGAGTACGACGTTACTTGAGCGTCGCGCCGGTCAGGCCGGCCTGTACCTGGCGCTGGAACGACACGTACACCACCAGGATCGGCAGCATCGCCAGCGTCATGCCGGCGAACAGCGCGCCGAAGTCGCCCTGGTAGCCCTGGTTCACCGACAGGTCGATCAGCCCCTGCGCGATCATCGATCGCTTCGGTTCGCCGCCGCTCTGCGGCTGCATGAGTACCGTCGGCAGCAGCCACTGGTTCCACTGCCCGATGACGTTGAAGATGCCGATGCTGATCAGGCCGGGCCGGGACATCGGCAGCATCACCTGGAAGAACAACCGGGTGTGTGACGCGCCGTCGACGATCGCGGCCTCGGCGATCGCGCTGGGCAGAGTACGGAAGAACGAGTGCAGGAAGAACACCGTGAACGGCAGCGAGAACGCCACGTACACCAGGATCAGCAGCGGGAACTGGTTGAGGTTCAGGAACGGTACGAAGCTGCCCAGGCTCGCCGCGATCTTGTAGAGCGGGACGGTGGCCACGATGACCGGCAGGGCCAGCCCGGCGACGAACACATAGTAGATCAACCGGTTGCCCGGAAATTCGTACCGGGCCAGCACGTACGCCGCCATCGCGCCGAGCAGCAGGGTCAGGAACACGCCGCCGGTCATCACGACGACCGTGTTGAAGAAGAGCTGACCGATCTTGCCGGTCACCCAGGCGGTGACGAAGTTACCCCAGTGCGCCTTCGTCGGCAGCGACACCGGGTTGTGGAAGATCTCCGCATCGGTCTTGAACGAGGAGACCACCGCCCAGCCCAGCGGTAGCACGACGAGCAATCCCCAGGTGATCAGGAAGCCGTGCGAGAAGACGTTGAGGACGCGGCCGCTCTCCCCCGGGTGCTTGGCCGGCCGGCCGGCGTCGTGCGTATCGCCGGGCGGGGTCGACGACTTGGCGGGTTGGAACGTGGTGGTCATCGCGAGGCCTCCTCAGTACTCGATCCGGGTGCGACGACCCGTGGTCAGCACGACCCCGGCGAGCACCAGCGCGAGGATCGCCATGGCGACCGCCATCGCGCAGGCGTACCCGAACTGCCCGCGGGTGAACGCCTGGCGGAACAGCACCCCGCCGACCACCTCGCTGGCGTGGTTCGGGCCGCCGTTCTGCGGGGTCAGCGCGAACACGTAGACGAACATGTCCAGCGCGATGAACCCGAGGTAGACCCAGGCCACCGAGATGGTATCGCGCAGCAGCGGCAGGGTGACCCGGAAGAACGTGTGCACCCGGGTGGCGCCGTCGAGCAACGCCGCCTCGTAGATGTCCCGCGGGATCGACTGCATCGCCGCGGAGAAGAGCACTAGGAAGAACCCGACGCTCGCCCAGACCACCAGGATCAACAGGAACCACAGCACCTGCGGTACGCCGAGGAACGGTGTCGGGTTGGCCAGGAAGAGCAACGGGTGCTCCGGATCAACCAGACCGAGCTTCATGCCGAGCCAGTTGAGAATGCCCTGGCTGTCGGTGCGGTAGAGCGACTGCCAGAGGATCACGATGATCGCCACCGACAGCACCTGTGGGAAGAAGAAGATCACCTTGTAGACGCTGGACCCCCAGACGCCCCGGATCCCGGCTTTACCCTGCCGCCCGCCGACATTGAGCAGAAACGCGAAGAACAATGCCAGCGAGATCGTGATGAGCGGGAGGAACACCAGGAAGAACGCGTTGTGCCAGAGGGCGAGGTGAAAGATCTCGTCGTGGAACAG
>DASRRF010000287.1:0-5210 GCA_035695905.1 Micromonosporaceae bacterium
TGTCGCCGGCGTACGGTTCCGGGTGGTCGGGGTGTTCGCCGCGCTCGGCCAGAGCCTCGGCGTGGATCGCGATGACGAGGTGCACATCCCGGTGACCACGGCGCACCGGCTGTTCGGCACGAGCCGGGTGGACGGCATCGCGATCAAGGCGCCGGACCGCGAGCACATCACCGCGCTCGGCAACCGGATCGTCGCGGAGCTGCGCGAGCGGCACCCGGACACCGAGTTCTCCGCGGTCACCCAGGAGCAGATTCTCGGCGTCCTCGGCAGCATCCTCGGCGTACTCACCGGTGTGCTGGCCGCGATCGCCGGGATCTCCCTGCTCGTCGGCGGCGTCGGGGTATCGAACATCATGCTTGTCTCGGTACACGAGCGGACCCGGGAGATCGGCCTGCGCAAGGCGGTCGGCGCCCGGCCGCGGGACATCGGTGTCCAGTTCCTGCTTGAAGCGGTGCTATTGACCACGTTGGGCGGGGTGACCGGAATGACCCTCGGCGTCACCGGCGCGATCGTGGTCGCCGCGCTCAGCCCGGTACCGGCGGCCATCACCTGGTGGTCACTCACGCTCGCGTTCGGCGTCTCGGCCGTCGTGGGCATTGTCTTCGGGGTGGTACCGGCACAGCGGGCGGGTCGCCTCGACCCGGTGGCCGCCCTGCGCTCGGAGTGAGAGCGCTCAGAGCGAGCGGCAACAACCGAACAACCCTCGCAATTTTGGCGGACGGTCGCCGGGGCCACAGCCGTCCCGTTACCGTACAAGTAGCACGCGCGTCCCCCGACCGGGGGTGGACGCGCCGGGACAGGGAAACGGGCCGCCTTCAGGGGAGGCGGGCGGGTAGAGAGAGGTTGGTGAACCATGGCCGGATCACCACACACCGAGGGCCGGCTCGCGGAGGTGAAGTTCCTGACCGTTGCGGAGGTCGCGGAGCTGATGCGGGTCTCGAAGATGACGGTGTACCGGCTCGTGCACTCGGGCGAGCTGACCGCGGTGCGGGTCGGCCGGTCATTCCGGGTGCCCGAGCACGCGGTGCACGGGTACCTGCGCGAGGCGTTCCGCGAATCCGCGTGACGGCGGCACCCTCGATTTACCGAACCGCCTGCGCTACGGCTACCCTGGACGCGCGAACTGGACGCGCCAACAAGCCAGGCAGACGGTAACGAGGAGACGGTCGTATGGGCTCCGTGGTCAAGAAGCGCCGCAAGCGCATGGCCAAGAAGAAGCATCGCAAGCTGCTGCGCAAGACCAGGGTCCAGCGTCGCCGTCTCGGCAAGTAGGCGCCCGGGCGGCGCCCGACATCTAGAGATCACGGAGTGACCATGAGGACTGTCGTGGTCACCGGGGTCGGCCGCTTTCTCGGTGCGAACGTGGCCGCCAGACTCGCCGCGGACCCCGGCGTGGGCCGGGTCATCGGGGTGGACCACGCGCCGGCCCCGGACGATCTGGAAGAGGCGCTGGACCGGACACCGTCCGGGCACGCCTCGGTCGTCGTCGTACACGCGGATCTGCGTACCTCCGAAATAGCTGATGTGATCGCGGACGCCAAGGCGGACGCGGTTGTGCATCTCGCCGTCGTCACGTCGCCGGACGGGTACCCGGGCGGGCGGGCGGGCATGAAAGAGCAGAACGTCATCGGCACGATGCAGGTGCTCGCCGCGTGCCAGCAGGCGCCGAGCGTACGCAAGGTGGTCATCAGGTCGTCGACCGCGGCGTACGGCGCGTCGTTCCGGGATCCGGCGATCTTCACCGAGGACACCGAGCCGCGCGAGGTTCCGCGCGGCGGGTTCGCCCGGGACATCCTGGACATCGAGGGGTACGTCCGCGGGTTCCGCCGGCGCCGGCCGGACGTGGCCGCGACCGTGCTGCGGTTCGTGCCGTTCGTCGGTGGGCGGGTGAACACCCGGCTGACCCGCTACTTCGCCCAGCCCGCGGTGCCGACCGTGATCGGGCGGGATCCCCGGCTCCAGTTCCTGCATATCGACGACGCGATCGAGGTGCTGTACCGCTCGATCACCGAGGACCACCCGGGCACGTTCAACGTCGCCGGCCCCGGCGTACTGCTGCTCTCCCAGGCGATCCGGCGGGCCGGGCGGCTGGCCGTACCCGTGCTGGAATTTGGCATGTCCGGAGCCGCCGCGTTGGCCAAGCGCGTCAACATCCTCGGCCTGAGCCTGGACCAGGTCGACCTGTTCGTGCATGGCCGGGTGGTGGACATCTCGCGCCTGATCAAGGAGTACGGCTACACGCCGCGCTCGACGGCCGACGCGTTCGTCGACTTCGTGCAGGCCCGCGAGCCGGGCGTGTTGCACGCGGAGCGGGTGGCCGCGGCCGAGCGCGCCATCCTGGACGGCATCCGGCAGGTGCGCAGTGGCCGGAACTGAGCACAGCGACGTGTGGGACCGCCGGGTCGCCTCGGCGCTGGCCCTGGTCCGCCGCAGGTTGACCGGGCAGTACGAGGTCGACGAGTTCGGCTTCGACGCCGAGCTGACCGAGGAGGTGTTCTACCCGGCGCTGCGCCCCGCCTACCGGAAGTGGTTCCGGGTCGAGGTCTCCGGCGTGCAGAACCTGCCGCTGACCGGCTCGGCGCTGGTGGTGTCGAACCACTCGGGCACCGTACCGGTGGACAGCCTGATGCTCGCCCTCGCCGTACACGATGAGCACCCGGCCCGGCGGCACCTGCGGTTGCTCGGCGCCGACCTGGTCTTCCGGACGCCGTTCCTGTCCGAGCTGGCCCGCAAGACCGGCGGCACGCTGGCCTGCAACCCGGACGCCGAACGTCTGCTGGGCAGCGGCGAGCTGGTCGGCGTGTTTCCCGAGGGCTTCAAGGGCGTCGGCAAGAGGTACACGCAGCGGTACCAGCTGCAGCGGTTCGGCCGCGGTGGTTTCGTCAGCGCGGCGCTGCGTACCGGCGCGCCGATCGTCCCGGTGGCCATCGTCGGGGCCGAGGAGATCTACCCGATGGTCGGTGACCTCAAGCCGCTGGCGCGACTGCTGGGTACGCCGTACTTCCCGATCACGCCGACGTTCCCCTGGCTCGGCCCGCTTGGGCTGGTACCGCTGCCGTCGAAGTGGCTGATCGAGTTCGGCGAGCCGATCGACACGATGCCGTGGCACGACCAGGCGGACGATCCGGTGGTCATCTTCAACCTGGCCGACCAGGTACGGGAGACCATCCAGCAGGCGCTGCACAAGCTGTTGAAACAGCGCCCGGACCCCTTTGGCTGAGCATTACCTGAGCTTGCGCAGATCCAGCGAGTGCCAGACCAGGGCTTCGTTGTCGCCGGTCGACCACCACAGGATCGCCGCGCGGCAGAGCACCACACCCACCCCGGTGGCCACCACGACCGTGCGCTGCTTCACCGCGTCGTAGAGCATCAGCTGCTGGCTACTGGTCACCGAGCCGTCCCGCCCGACGAGGGTGAGCACCTCGAACCGGTCCTGTACCGCCACGTCCGAGATCGACGCGCTGACCAGCCCGCTGGCCACCTTGCGGCGCTGCGTACCGTCCGGGCGCATGAGCTCGATCCGGCCCGGTCCACCGCCGCTGGACAGCACCAGCACCCGGCACCACACCGGCGTGCAGCCGACCAGCTCGGTGGGGTTCGCGGGTACGGTCACCTTCCGCCCGTCGGACAGGTTGCGCAGCTCCACCGGCCCGGTCTGGCCGGTGCCCGCGCTGACCAGCCAGGGCCACGCGGTCAGCGCGAACGCGCCGGGGATGGTCCGTACGGTGACCGGCCCGCCGGCCAGCGGCACCGAGCGCAACTCGGTCACCGGGGTCTTGGTCCGGGCCGCGGCCACCCAGTAGACCTTGCCGTCCGCCGGCACCAGGTCGTACTGCGAGTTGAAGAACACCGCGTCGCCGAGATCCGCGGTGAGCGTGCCCGGGCTGGCCGCGGTCCGCCAGTTCACCTGCCAGAGCCGGGTCCCGCCCGGCCCGTCCGGCGGCGAGGTCGACTCGGCCCAGACGAGCTCGTCGCCGGCCACCGCGAAGCCGCCGAACTGCGGGTTCACCTCCTCGGCGAGCTTTCGAAGCTCGCGTACCCGTCCGTCGCCGCTGCGCAGCACCAGGCGCACCGCCCGGCGGTCCGCGGTGGGCGCGGTCCCGACCGATGTCGCGCCATCGAGAAAATGCATCGGGGTGTACGCGCTGCCGTCGTCCAGCTGCCCGGCGATCGTCGCCGGCCGTGCCTTCGGCCATACCCGGGCCAGGGTCAGCGGCCCACCCGCGGCCGCCCGGGGCTGCGGCGGCGGCAGCGTGAGCAGGACGCCCGCGACGCCGAGGCAGACCGCGAGCGCGAGTAGCGCCGGCCAGCGCGCGCTGGATCTATGCCGACCGGTCACGAACGAGTCCCTGTGGTCCGCCGGCGGGCCGCGACGGTCGCCGAGATCGCGCCGATCGCGATGCCGGCGGCGAGCGCGGCCGGCACCGCGACCTTCGCGGCCTTGCGGCCGGTACGGAAGTCGCGTACCTCCCAGCCCCGCTCCCGGGCCACCCGCCGCAGCCCGGTGTCCGGGTTGACCGCGACCGCGTGCCCGACCGTGGCCAGCATCGGGATGTCGTTCGCCGAGTCGCTGTACGCGCTGCACCGGGTCAGGTCCAGGTGCTCCTGCGCGGCGAGCCGGTGGATCGCGTCGACCTTGGCCGGGCCATGCAGCAGGTCACCGACGAGCCGCCCGGTGTACACCCCGTCGCGGATCTCGGCGACCGTACCCAGCGCCCCGGTCAGGCCGAGCCGCTGGGCGATGATCCGGCCCAGCTCGACCGGTGCCGCGGTGACCAGCCACACCCGCTGGCCGGCGTCGAGGTGCAGCTGGGCCAGTGCCCGGGTACCCGACCAGATCCGCTCGGCCATCAGCTCGTCGAAGATCTCCGTACAGAGCCGCTCCATGTCCTCGACCCGCCAGCCGTCCACGAACGCCAGCGCGGCCCGCTTCGCGTCGGACATGTCCCCGGCGTCCTCGGCGAGCAGCCGGAACCGCAGCTGCTGCCAGGCGAAGCGGGCGAGATCACCGGCGGTGAAGTACTTGCGGGCGGCCAGGCCGCGGGCGAACCAGTAGATCGAGGCACCTTGCATCATCGTGTTGTCGACGTCGAAGAACGCGGCGGCCCCGGGGTCGGGCGGTACGGTCAGCGCGGCCTCCAGCTCGGGGGCGGCTGCCCAGCCGATCGGTTCGTCGGTGGTCGCGGACATGGATCTGAGGGTAGCCCCGC
>DASRRF010000288.1:0-1551 GCA_035695905.1 Micromonosporaceae bacterium
AGGTCGACGATCGCGGCCACCGGGCCGCCGCCGTCCGGCCCCTGGTGCGCGGCGGAGACCGAGACGAACACCGCCGGGTCGCCGGTGACCGCCGCGGCCACCCCGCCCACGCACGCCTTGATCTGGCGGTGCCAGTGCACATCCGAGTCGTCCAGCATCGCGTTACGCCGGCCGCGTACCACGCCGTCGCTGGACACCTCGCACTTGAGGAACACGTTGACCAGCCGGCCGTGCAGGTCGGTGTGGTGTGGTCGCTCGGGCAGGTCCAGCCCGGCGTCGCGGATCGCGGCCCAGATGCCATCGGCGTCGAGCGCGTCGCGCATCACCGCGTGCCCGATCCGGTACCGGCCGCCGATGCCGCGCGCGTTGCCCACCACGACCACCTGGGCCCGATCCAGCTCGACACCGGAGGAACACGACGCCACCGACGAGTACAGCGAACGGTCATGCAGCACGTCCTCGTCGGACGGCATGGCAGTCTCGCCGAGCGCGACCGCGACGCCGAGCGCGGTGGTCCCGTTGGACAGGTCCATCGACTCGTGCGTGTGCTCGGTCCACACCGTCTGGCCGCGGCTCTTCGCGTCGCGGATCGTATGGATGGTCAGCAGCGGGGTCTTCGTCTGTACATAGTGGACATCCGCGGGATCGGTGATGCCGGACCGGGCCATCGCCTCGCGTACCGCGGCGGCCACCTTCTCGATCATGCCGCGCCGGCCGATCTCCTCGGGCCGGATCGGCTCGCTCATCGCGATGCCGACGGTCAGCCGGGGCTCGCCGGTTACGTCCACAGTGGACGCGGGTACGGTGGCGAAGATGGTGGCGTGCGGGGAGAGCACCCCGTCGGTGCCGCCGGACCAGACGATCGGGACCGCGGCCGGGTCCGGATGCCCGCGGGTGGCCAGGACCTCCCGGAAGGCCCGGTCGGCGATGATCCGGGTGTAGTCGTTGACACCGCCGTTCCCCTCGGTCTTGCCGATGACCGCAATGACCCGGTCGGCCTGCAGCGCACCGTCATCGAGCAGCGTGGCCAGGCCGGAGGCGTCGCTCACGTGCTGGATCGGCACCTTACGAACTTCTATCGGCATTGCGCTACCTTCCTTGCGTTACCACGGTTCCGGCACCGTCGGACACGGCCTGCGCGATCCGGTCCAGCGAGGTGATGACCGCGCGTTCGCCGCCGGCCTCCACAAACCGGCAGGCCGCCTCGACCTTCGGGCCCATCGAACCGCTGGCGAAATGGCCCTCCGCCGCGTACCCGCGCAACTCGGCGGAGGTCACCGCACCCAGCGGGCGCGCCCGGTCCGTGCCGAAGTTCACCACGGCCGCGTCCACGTTGGTGGCGATAACCAGCCGGTCCGCACCGACCCGCCGGCCGAGCAGGGCCGCGGCGAGGTCCTTGTCGATGACCGCCTCGACGCCGCGCAGCGTGCCATCCGGGTCGCGTACGATCGGAATCCCACCGCCCCCGGCGGCAATCACCACGTACCCGGCGCCGAGCAGCGACTCGACCGCCGGGGCGTCCAGCACGTCGAGCGGTTGTGGGGACGCGAC
>DASRRF010000289.1:0-15385 GCA_035695905.1 Micromonosporaceae bacterium
GTTGCGGGCCAGCGTCTTCAGCCGCGACCCGGAGGCGGCGCTCGCGCCGGTCTGGGAACGCGCGCAGGAGCTGGGCATCCCGACGGTTACAGCCAGCTCTGCTCGGTGATCTGGTACCACGGGCCGCCGTCCCACCACATGACGTCCACAGTGGACATCTTGCCGGTCGCGGTCCAGAACTGGACCACCAACCGGCTCGCGCTGGGCTGCTCGACCCGGAATGTGTAGTACTCGCGAGGGGTGGCCGAGACCAGCCGGGCCGAGCCGACGCTCACCTTCGCGGCCACCTCGCCGCCGAGGGTCTCGAACGTACGCAGGTAGACCATCGTGCCGTCGGGGTTGACGACGACCGTCCAGCCGTAGACCACGTGGCTCGACGCCGGGGGTGGGGAGTACGGGATGCTGACCGGCGGTGGTGGGCCGGGCGCGGTCGGTACCGGCGGGGTCCGGCTCGGAGTGCGTGGCGGGTCGGCCGGCGGGCGGCTGGTCCGCGGGCTCGGGCTCGGTCCGCTGGTCGGGGTTGGTATGGCCGCGGCCGGCGGCGCCGCGGCAGGCGACAGCCGGCGCAGTTGCTCGGCGGACAGCGGGATCGCCGGGTCGGGTACGGCGGTGTGCAGCACCGGCCGCAGGCCGTACCAGGACACCGCGACGGCGAGGCCGGTCGCGGCCAGCCACGCGGCGAGGGTGCCGAAGGCGCGGGCGCGCATACCCTTCATGGTGCCATCGAGGCTACGGTGCCCTGCATGGCGACGGTGTTGCTGGTGGAGGACGATCCGGTGGTCCGCGGCGCGTTGCTGCGCGCGCTCGGCGACGTCGGGCACACGGTACGGCCGGTGGGCCGGGCCGCCGATGCGCTGCGTGAGGTCGCGGCGTCCCCACCCGACCTGGTCATCCTCGATCTCGGATTGCCCGATCTGGACGGTGCCGACGCATTGCGCAAGCTGCGCGAGATCTGCGATGTGCCGGTGATCGTGGCCACCGCACGGACCAGCGAGCTGGACATCGTACGGCTGCTCAACGCGGGCGCCGACGACTATGTGACCAAGCCGTTCTCGAGCGCGCACCTGGCCGCCCGGATCGCCGCCGTACTGCGCCGCGGCCGTGGCGCCGGCCCTGGCGACCGGCGGGCCGGGTTGCACCCGATCGAGGTCGGCCCGCTCGTGGTCGACCCGGCATCCCGGTCCGCGCGGCTGTCCGGCGTACCGCTGGATCTCACCCGGCGCGAGTTCGACCTGCTGGCCTACCTGGCGGCCCGGGCCGGCGAGGTGGTCACCCGGCGCGAGCTGGTCACCGAGGTGTGGCGGCAGGAGTACAGCGGCGCCGAGCCCACTGTGGACGTACACCTGTCATGGTTGCGGCGCAAGCTGGGCGAGACCGCGGCGGAGCCACGGATGCTGCGTACCGTGCGAGGTGTCGGCGTGATGCTCATGGCGCCGGAGTAGTCCGTGCGGCGGGCACTCGTGCGGGTAGCGCTGGCCACCACGTCGATGGTGGCACTGGCGTTCCTCATCCCGCTCGCCTTGGTGGCGCAGGAGATCGCCCGCGATCGCGCGCTGACCGAGGCCCGCCAGCAGTCCGGCGCGATCATCGCCGCGCTCGCCGTCTCCGCCGACCGGGACGTATTGGCCCGGGCGGTCGCCGCGACCACCGCCGGCAGCGCGGGGCGGCTCTCCGTACACCTGCCGGGTGGGGCCCCGGTGGGCACGGCGCGGGCCGGCGCGGCCGACATCGACCTGGCCGGGCAGCGCCGCCAGCCGATCACGGCGCAGGTACCGGGCGGGCTGGCCTACCTGCAGCCGACCGCGCTGGAGGGTGGGCAGGTCGCGGTCGTCGAGGTGTACGTGCCCGACGGCGAGCTGCACCGCGGGGTGATGCGGGCCTGGTGGGCGATGACCGCGGTGGCGGTGCTCCTGGTGGTCGGTTCGGTCGCGGTCGCGGACCGGCTGGGCGCAAGGATCGTCGCGGCCACGCACGATCTGGCCGCGGCGGCCCGGGCGTTGGGCGCGGGCGACCTGACCGCACGGGTACGCCCGTCGGGCCCACCCGAACTGGCTTCCGCCGGGGGAGCCTTCAACGCGATGGCCGACCGGGTTGTGTCCTTTGTGGACGCTGAGCGGGAGCTCGCGGCGGACCTGTCGCACCGGTTGCGTACCCCGCTGACGGCGTTGCGGCTGGACGCCGAGACGCTACCCGGCGGCTCGGCCGGCGAGCGCATCCGGCAGGCCGTCGACGTGTTGCAGGCCGAGGTGGACGAGATAATCCGCAGCGCCCGGCGACCCGGCGGGCGCTCCGGGACCGAGCGCAGCGACCTGGTTGAGGTGGTGGCCGACCGGCTCGCGTTCTGGTCCGTACTCGCCGAGGACCACGGCCGGGAGTGGGCGGCCCGGCAGGGTGCCCGAGCGGTGTGGCTTCGGGTACCGCGGGCCGACCTGGTCGCCGCGGTCGATGCCATGCTGGGCAACGTTTTCCAGCACACCCCGGAGGGCACCCCGTTCCGCGTCTCGGTGACCGACAACGCTCTGGTGGTCGACGACGCCGGGCCAGGTATCGGTGACCCGGAAGAGGCGCTGCGGCGCGGGCTGAGCGGGTCCGGCTCCACCGGGCTGGGCCTGGACATCGCCCGGCGGGTGGCCGCGGCCGCGGGCGGCTCGCTGCGGATCGACCGCAGCGAGCTGGGCGGCGCCCGGGTGACCCTGCAGGTGAGTCCGGACGAGCCGGCGCAGTAGCGGCACGCTGAGGGAGGAGGAACGTGCAGCGCAGTGGGCGGGATCTGTTCCACGTGGTTGAGGTGGAGGACCATCAGGCCATGCGCCGTGCCCTGCGAGACCATCCGGCGAACGTGCCTTGGCAGGCCCGGATGGCCCGGCTGCTCGAGGTGCAGGACGACTACGCCGGCGCGGACTCGGGAGTCCCCCTCGTGTGGGAGCTGCCCGCGGGCGGGCCGGCGTGAGGCGGGTGCCGGTCGGCGCCGCCCTGCTGACCGACCTCGGGCTGGGCTGCGCGCCGATCGGCAACCTGCACCGGGCCATCGACGAGGAGACCGCGACCGGGACCGTACGGGCCGCGTACGACGCGGGCGTGCGGTTCTTCGACACCGCTCCGCACTACGGGCTCGGGCTCTCCGAACGGCGCATCGGTGCCGCACTGGCCGGGCTGCCGCGCAGTTCGTACGCCATCTCCACCAAGGTGGGCCGGCGGCTGGTCCCGGTGGACGATCCGGTCGGCACCGACGAGGCGAACGGCTTCGCGGTGCCGGCCGACTACCGGCGGGTGTGGGACTTCTCCCGGGACGGCATCCGGCGCACTCTGGACACCAGCCTGAACCGGCTGCGTACCGACCGGATCGACGTGCTACTGATGCACGACCCGGAGGAGTGCGGGCCGCGCGCCGTGGACGAGGGCTACCCGGCGCTGGCCGAGCTGCGGGCCGCCGGTGCGGTCCGGGCGATCGGCGTCGGTTCGAAGCGGGCCGACGTGCTGGCCCGGGTGGTCCGCCGTACCGATGTGGACCTGGTGCTCCTCGCCGGCCGGTACACCCTGCTCGAACAGGGCGCGCTGGACGAGCTGCTGCCGCTGTGCGAGGCGCGCGGGGTGTTGGTCCTCGCGGCCGGGGTGTTCAACTCCGGCCTGCTCGCCACCGACCACCCCGCCGACGGCGACACGTACGAGTACGTACCGGCGCCCGCCCCGATCCTGGACCGGGCCCGCCGGCTCGCCGCGATCTGCGCGGAGTACGGCGTACCGCTGCCGGCCGCGGCGCTGCAGTTCGTCCGGGCGCACCCGGCGGTGGCCGGGGTCGTGGTGGGCTGTGACTCGCCCGGACAGATAGCGTCCAATGTGGACTCATGGACCGCTCCGATCCCGGGTGCACTGTGGACCCGGTTGCGCACGGAGGGGCTGCTGCGCGGTGATGCGCCGCTGCCGGTGGGCACCGCGTGATCGTCGATGCGCACCACCACCTGTGGGATCCCGGCCGGCGGCGCTATCCGTGGCTGGCCGCGGGCAGCGCACTGGACCGCCGGTTCGACGTCGCCGACCTTCGCGCGGTGACCGGTGCCGCCGGCGTGTCGCGCACGGTGCTCGTGCAGACGTTCTCCGGTACCGCGAGCCGTACCTATCGCCTACCAGGTTGGTGATTCCGGCCCGGCGACGCCGATGCGCTGCGATGATGGCGATAATCCATCGGACGACGGGGGTAGCGATGGCAGGCAAGTTCGAGGTGTACAAGGACAAGGCCGGCAAGTACCGGTTCCGGCTCAAGGCCGGCAACGGCGAGATCATCGCGGTCGGCGAGTCCTACGAGTCCAAGGCCGGGGTGCTGGGCGGTATCGAGTCCATCAAGCGGACCGCACCTGACGCGCCGGTGGTCGAGCTGGACTAGCTCACCAGGACCACGTCGAGGCGGCGCGGGCCGTGCACGCCCTCGACCCGGTTCAGCTCGATGTCGCTGGTGGCCGAGGGGCCGGACACGAACGTCAACGGCCGGGTGGGGTCGGCCAGCCGCGCCAGCGCCTCCGGCACGGTGGCCACAACCTGTCCGATGTGGACAACGCAGATGTGGTGATCCGGCACCAGGGTCAGCGCCCGGCGGCCTTGTGCCGGGCCGGCGTCGAGCACCAGCGTGCCGGTCTCCGCGATGGCCAGCGCGCACCCGGTGACAACCGCGCCGGCGCCGTCCAGCTCGGCCATGGTGAACGGCCGCGGCTCACCGTCGCACACCACCACGCCTGGGTACCCGGTGAGCCAGCCCTCCGGCAGGTCCGGCGGGACGGCGACCGGCGCGATCCCGGCCAGCAGCCGGCGCAGCGCCGCGGGCAACTCCGCCGGTGGGCACGGGATCACTCCTGATTTGTAGTCCAGCAGCCGGTCGGTCAGCAGCGCGGCGAGCCGGACCGGGTCGGTCTCGCCGGTGCGCCGGTAGTCCCGCGGTACCGCCGGTGCCGTCGTATCGCCCCGCGCGGCCCGCAGCCGCGCCAGCACGTCGTCACGGGCGTTCACGGGTACGCCTCCACCAGTCCCGGAAGCTCTCCGCCGCGGGCAGCGGCGCATCCCGCTGGGCGGTCCATCCGGACAGCGGCCAGGGCAGCCGGCGGACCGTCGTACCGCCCCGGCGCCGGGCCAGGGCGCGCAGCGGGGCGGAGCCGGCCCGGGCCGCGCGCAGCGCCGCGGCGTACCGGCGCCGATCGCGCATCACCCAGGACAGCGCGCGCATCGCGGTCCGCTCGGCGGAGGGCCGCCCGCGCCGAGCGTCCACTGCGGACTGTCTCAGGTGGACGAGTACCTCGGGGATGTTGATCTGCACCGGGCACACGTCGTAGCAGGCGCCACACAGTGTGGAGGCGTACGGCAGCGACCTATCCGCGCCGCCGGTGAGCTGGGGGGACAGGATCGCCCCGATCGGTCCGGGGTAGACCGACCCGTACGCGTGCCCGCCGACCCGCTCGTACACCGGGCAGACGTTGAGGCAGGCGGAGCACCGGATGCACCACAGCGCCTGCCGGCCGACCGGATCGGCGAGCGTGTCCGACCGTCCATTGTCGAGCAACACGATGTGCATCCGTTGTGGACCGTCGCCCGGGGTGACCCCGGTCCACAACGACGTGTACGGGTTCATCCGTTCGCCGGTCGACGAGCGGGGCAGGAGCTGGAGGAACACCTCGAGGTCGGCGAAGGTCGGCACCAGCTTCTCCACCCCGACGACGCTGATCAGCGTCTCGGGCAGGGTCAGGCACATCCGCCCGTTGCCCTCGGACTCCAGCACCACCAGGGTTCCGGTCTGCGCCACGGCGAAGTTGGCGCCGGAGACGGCCACCCGGGCGGACAGGAACCGCTCGCGCAGGTGCCTGCGGGCCGCCTCGGCCAGCACAACGGGCTCGTCGGTCAGCGCCGCGGCATCGACGCCGGGCATCCGCGTGGCGAACAGGTCGCGGATCTGCCTGCGGTTGAAGTGGATGGCCGGTACCAGGATGTGTGACGGCCGGTCCTCGGCGAGCTGGACGATCAGCTCGGCGAGATCGGTCTCCACCGCGTCGATGCCGGCTCCGGCGAGCGCTTCGTTGAGCCCGATCTCCTGAGTGGCCATCGACTTCACCTTGACCACCTCGGTGGCGCCGGTCTCCCGTACCAGCCCGGTGACGATCGCACACGCCTGCGCCGCGTCGACCGCCCAGTGCACCACGGCGCCGGCCGCGGTGGCCGCCGCCTCGAACTCGACGAGCAGCTCGGGCAGCCTGGCGAGTACGCCCGCCTTGATGGCTGAGCCGGCCGCTCGCAGCGCCGGCCAGTCGTCCACTTCGGACACCACGCGGGCGCGCTTGTCCCGGATGGTGTGCGTGGCGTGCCGCAGGTTCGCCCGCAACTGGTCGTCGCGTAGCGCGTCGCGGGCCGCGACCGGGAACGGCCGGTCACCGATCAGCGGGTTCGTCATGCCGAAGCCAGGATCTCGGCGTAGTGGATGGCCCGGGTCACCGCGCCGCGCCGGGACAGCCCGCCGCCGATGTGCGCCAGGCACGAGTTGTCCGCGGCGGCCAGGTACTCCGCACCGGTGCTGCTGACGTGGTCGCACTTGTCGGCCAGCATCGCCCCGGAGACGTCCGGGTTCTTCACCGCGAACGTACCGCCGAAGCCGCAGCATTCCTCGGCCGCCGGCAGGTCAACCAGGTCGAGCCCGGCGACCGCCCGCAGTAGCCACAGTGGACGGTCGCCGAGCCGCAGCAGCCGGAGCCCGTGGCACGTGGGGTGGTAGGCGACCCGGTGCGGGAACGCGGCACCCACGTCGGTCACGCCGAGCACGTCCACGAGCAGCTCGCTCAGCTCGTACACCCGCGGAATGACGGCCTGGACCGCGGCGGACAGTGACGGACTCCCGGAGGCCAGCCGAGGGTAGGCATCCCGAACCATCGCGACGCACGAGCCGCTCGGTACGACGACGGCCTCGAAGCCGGCGAAGGTGCGTACGAACCGGCGGACCAGCGGGAGCGCCTCGGCGCGGTAGCCGGTGTTCGCGTGCAGCTGGCCGCAGCACGTCTGCTCGACCGGGAAGTCCACGGTGTGGCCCAGCCGCTCCAGCACGGTGACCACGGCGCGGCCGGTGCGTGGGTAGACCAGATCGTTGACGCACGTGACGAACAGGCCGATGCGCATCTCGCGTCAGCGCTCGACGAGGGCGATCTCGAAGGTGTAGAGCGCGGCGCGGTAGACGTGCGAGCCGTGTTCGACCGCGCGGCCGCTGTCGTCGTACGTGGTGCGGGTCATCGTCAGCAGCGGGGCGCCGCGCCGCTCGTGCAGCAGCCGGGCCTCGGTCGGGTTCGCCGCCCGGGCGCCGATCCGCTGCGAGGCCACCCGCATGTGTACGCCCGCGGCCCGCAACAGCTCGTAGAGCCCGTGCTCCTCCAACCGGTTCTGGGTCAGCTCGGCCAGCCCGGTCGGCAGCCAGTTCTGCATGATAGCCAGCGGTTCGTTGCGGGCGAGCCGGAGCCGTTCCAGCCGGATCACCGGCGCGGCCGGTGGTAGGCGCAGCGCCACGGCCACGTCGTCGCTGGCCGGCTCGGCGACGCAGGCCAGTACGACCGTGCTGGGCTGCTGGTTGCCCTGGCTCAGGTCGTCGTACAGGCTGGTCAGCTCGACCTGGCGCTTGACCAGGCCGTGCACGACCTGGGTGCCGACCCCGCGCTTGCGGACCAGCAGGCCCTTATCCACCAGGTACTGGATGGCCTGGCGCATCGTCGGCCGGGACAGGCCGGTCTGGTCGGCGAGCTGCAACTCGTTTTCCAGGCGCGAGCCGGGTGCCAGGTCGCCGCAATCGATCATGCTCTCGATCTGCTGCGCCACCTGGAAATAGAGCGGGACCGGGCTGGTCCGGTCGAGCGTGATGGACAGCGGCGTGGTCACCGGTCTCCTTGGAGTTTCGTGTTGTGGATCAGCGTATCAGACGTCAATATGTCTGGACAAAACACCGAACGGTCAGCGCGGCACGATGATCGTTTCCGGGGTCAGCCGGCCCTTTGCCGGGTCCCGACCGACCGCACCGGTGCTCACCAGCGGCGTCAACAGCCGGTTCAGGTCGGCCAGCCGGTAGATCGTCTCGTCCAGCGTCCAGCGCCGCAGCTCGGCGACGGCCTGCGGGCCGGCCTCGGCGAGGTGGCGCAGCAGGGACCGGCGCAGCGGACCCACGTCCGGCGCGAGCGAGATGTCCACCAGGGTGTGCCCGGGGTCGAGCGGGTCGCGGTACCGAACCCCGGCGAACTCGTCCACCGACCACAGCTCGTCCTTGAACTTCTCCAGGTGCTTGGGGACCGCGGTGGCGAACAGCAGCAGCCGCGCGGCGCCGGCGCGATCCACGAGTTCCACCTGGACGGTCGCGGCGAGGCCCGCGCCGCGCAAGGCGGTCCGGTACCGTTCGGCCAGCGCCGCCGATACCGTCAGCAGGATTTCAGTGGCGCGCCCAGCGGCGAGTTCGACGACCGCGTCCGGATGGAGCGGCGCGCCCGTGCCGGCGAGGTAGACGAAGACCGCGCCATCCGCGACGGGTTGCAGGGAACCGGCCGAAACCTCGACGGTCAGCTCGGCCGGTCCACCGAGTTCACTGTGGACGGTGTCGAGGCGCTCGGCGAGCGCGGTCGCTTCATCGGACGACGGCGCGGCGAGCACCATCGCGAGCCGGTGGCCGGCGAGCCGGTCGGCGAACTCGCCGAACACCCGCAGCGCGGCGACCGACTCGTCTTGGCCGCCGGTCGACGCGTACGTCACCCGGCGGGCGCCGTGCAGCGCCGCCGGGGTCCACGCATCCAGGTAGCGGACCAGAATTTCCCGCGTCACCGCCGCGTGCTGGTCGTCAGGTGCGGCCATGACCTTATTTCTACCGGTCGCGGTGTGGCCCGGCATAGCAGACGACGGTACGGAACAGCCGGTCGTGCCAGGCCCGGCGGCGCTCGTCGGTCAGCACGCCGACCAGACCCACCACCCAGACGGCCGCGAACAACAGCCCGACCGCGGCCCGCAAAGCCGCCTGGGGCAAGGAAACCGGGCCTCCCTTGACCCGCCGGACCGCGACTCCGACCAGCAGCCCGCCCGCGGTCCGGCCGGTCAGCCACCAGCAGCCGGTGAAGTACGCCCACGGCAGCGCGGTGGCCAGCACCGCGGACAGTACGGACAGCCAGCCGGGGGACCGGTCGGTCATCCGCTCCCAGGCGAGCGCGGGCAGTGTGGCCAGCGCCAGGCTGCCGAGCGTGAGCACCACGGCGTCCACGGCGAGCCCGGTGACCCGGGAGACCAGGCCGGCGTAGAGCTGCCTCGGGGCTGGCTCCGGCGCGGCAGCTGGGCCCGGCTCCGGCGCGGCCCGTGGGGCTGGGTCCGGGGCCGCCACTACCGGCCCGGTGCCGGTTGCGCGGCCCGCCCGCGCACCCCGAGCAGCCGGCGGAACGCCGACTCCACCCGGTCGTCCGCGGTCTCGGTACTGCTGCGCAGTTGCTCGGCCGCGTCGTCGAGCATCCCGCGGCTCTGTTCCACCACGAGGTCGCGGATCCGCGGGTCGGCGGCGAGGTCCTCGATGAGCACCGGCAGCACCTTGGCGCGTACCCAGGCCAGCCCATCGTCGGCGCCGGACTGCACGAACGCGACCGCCTCGACCCGGCCGGCGGCGACCGTCTGCCGCCCGCGAGCCCGGGCC
Organism: Micromonosporaceae bacterium; assembly: GCA_035695905.1. GTDB lineage: Bacteria > Actinomycetota > Actinomycetes > Mycobacteriales > Micromonosporaceae > EFPC-2. Next base: position 9,668 of record DASRRF010000289.1, read on the forward strand.
GCGACCAGCTCCTCGCGGGCGCCGGCCGCCACCCGGCCGATCGGGCGCCGGACCAACCCGGCCCCGGGCAGCTCGGCGGCCCACCGTACGCCCCGGGAGGCGAGCCTGGCCGGCGGTGCGGCGAGCCGGCCGGCCGCGTACACCGTCCGCTGAGCCAGGCCCACCACGGTGGCCAGGGTGTCCCCGCCCGGCGCGCTGCCGCGGATCCGTTCGGCGGCCAAGGCGGCGAGCCCGAGCGCGAGGCGGGCAGGGGACGGTGCGGCATCCTTCACATAAGAACCATAACCCTATGAACCGAGCCAATGGGTACGTCTGAGCAGCACGACCAGGATCGCGCTGGCGGCCGCGGCCAGCCCGACGCCGATCGCGTCGTTGCGCGGATCGGTGAACGTCAGCGCGGCCACCCGGGCCGCTGCCGGGATCGCCGCCACCATCGCGAACGCCGCGCCCATCGCAATCAGCAGACCGAGCCGCCACCGGGTCCACGGCCGGGCGACCAATGCCAGCGCGAAGAACGAGGCGAGGAACAGGGTGAGGGTCGCGGTCGAGCGGTCGGCCGCCAGGTCCGAGCCGGTGTTGGCCCGGGCGATCGCGTACGCGGCAAAGGCGGCCAACCCGCAGACCAGGCCGGCCGGGATCGCGAAGCGGAGTACCCGCGGGACGAAACCGGGCCGGGCGCGCTCGTTGGACGGGGCCAGGGCGAGGAAGAACCCCGGTACCCCGATGGTCAGCGTGCCGACCAGCGTGATGTGCCGCGGCAGGTACGGGAACGGCAGGTGCGCCAGGCCGACCAGGATCGCCAACAGTACAGAGTAGACAGTCTTGGTGAGGAACAGGTTCGCCACCCGCTCGATGTTCGCCAGCACCCGCCGGCCCTCGGCGAGCACCCGCGGCAGCCCGGCGAAGTCGTCGTCGAGCAGTACCACCTTGGCCACGGCCCGGGTCGCGCCGCTGCCCGACCCCATCGCGATGCCCAGGTCGGCGTCCTTGAGCGCGAGTACGTCGTTCACGCCGTCGCCGGTCATCGCGACGGTGTGCCCGCGCGAGTGCAGCGCGCCCACGAACGCCCGCTTCTGCTCCGGGGTGACCCGGCCGAAGACGCTGTGCCCGGCGAGCACCTCGGCGAGCTCAGCCGTACCCTCGGGTAGTGATCTGGCATCGACCGGATCCTCCGCGCCGGGCACGCCGACCTGGCCGGCGATCGCGCCGACCGAGACCGCGTTGTCGCCGGAAATCACCTTCACCCCGACGTCCTGCGCGGCGAAGTACCGCACCGTACGGGATGCCGACGGCCGCAGCCGTTGCTCCAGCACGACGAGCGCGGCGGCCTCCCGGTCGTCGCCGTCCAATGTGGAGGTACGGGCCAGCGCGAGCACCCGCAACCCCTGCCCGCCCAGCCGCTGCGCCTCGTCACGGGCCGGATCGTCCGTGCCGAGCAACACGTCCGGCGCGCCCAGCAACCAGCTGCCGTTGCCGTCGAACGCGGCACCGGAGTACTTGCGGGCCGACGAGAACGGCAGCGTCTGCACCGCTCGCCAGCCGCGGTCAGCTGTTGGGTCAAGGCCGGCCGCGATGGCCCGCATCGTCGGGTTGGGGCTGCGGTCCGCGGCCAGCAGCGCGGCCAACGCCGCCGTCACCGTCTGCGGTTCCGCGCCGGCCGATGGGCGGATCTCGCGTAGCCTCATGCCCGGCTCGGTCAGTGTGCCGGTCTTGTCCACGCAGAGTGTGTCCACCCGGGCCAGCACCTCGACCGCGGGCAGTTCCTGCACGAGACAGTTGCGCCGGCCGAGCCGGATCACCCCGACCGCGAACGCCACGCTGGTCATCAGCACGAGGCCCTCGGGGATCATCGGCACCACCCCGGCCACGCTGCCCACGACCGCGTCCGGCACGCTCTCGCCGCTGGTGAACTGGCGTACCACGAGCAGCGCCGCGACCGGAATGATGACCCAGGTGATCAGCTTGAGAAAGCGGTCGATGCCGGCGCGCAGCTCGGAGTGGGCCAGGTCGAAGCGGCTGGCGTCGGCGACCAGGCGGGCCGCGTAGGCCTGGGAGCCAACCCCGGTGGCGGTGAAAGCGCCGGTGCCGACCGCGGCGAAGCTGCCGGAGCGCACGTCGTCACCGGGTTGCTTCGGCACATGGTCGGCCTCGCCGGTGAGCAGCGACTCGTCGATCTCCAACCCTTCGGCGGTACGGAGCACACCATCGACCGGTACTGTCTCGCCGGCGGCCAGCAGGACGAGGTCGTCGACGACCACGTCGCGGGGGCGGATCGGGATCTCCGCGCCGTCCCGGCGTACCCGCACCGGGGCCTCACCCAGTACGGCCAGCCGGTCCAGGGTCTGCTTGGCGCGCAGCTCCTGCACCACCCCGACCGCGCTGTTGACGACGATGATGAGTCCGAAGAGCGCGTCGATCGGGTCGCCGAAAACCAGGACGAGGGCACACAGCACGCCGATGATGGCGTTGAATCGGGTCAACACGTTGGCCCGCAGGATCTGGGCCAGGGTGCGGCTGTGCTGTTGCGCCGAGACATTGGCCAAGCCACGAGCCATCCGCTCGGCGACCTCAGCCGCGCTGAGGCCCCGGTCGAACCCGGTGCCGTCCATAATCACTGAAGCCTATTGTGTGCATATCGGGAGGTGTCCGGCCGGGTGAACGCACCGAAGCGGTCGAACGGCGGGTGGCGTCGCCGGGTGCCCCGGGTCTTTGCGGGAGTCCTCGCCTTCGTCGCCGTGCTCTGCGCCCTCGCCGCCGTGAGCGCGGTGTTCCGCCGCGGCATGCAGCCGGTACGCCAGGCGGTCGACCTGTTGTTCGTACCGGCCCCGGCGAACCTTGCGTACGCGGCGTTCCTCGGCATCCTGGCCGCCGCGGTGGCCCGGCGCAAGCGGGTGGCGTGGTGGCTGCTGGTTGTCTACCTTGGACTCCAGTTGCTCTTCGAGCTGTTGCTGCTGGTTGCCCCGCACTCGATCTACGTCAACGCCGCCGGCGAGGCGCTACGGGTACCGCAGTGGCTCTCCGCCGCCTTTGCGTTCAGCGCGGCGTTCGCGGCCGCCGCCCTGGTCGTACTCGCGCTGTCCCGGCGGGAGTTCTCGGCGAAGGTCCAGCGGGCCAGCATCGCCAAGGCGATGGCGGTCCTGTTCGGGCTTGCGGCGGTCTTCATCGTCGCCGGGTGGGGGCTGGTCGTCCTGTTCCCCGGCACGCTGGGCGCGTCGCACCGGTTCGCGTACGCGGCCGAGAAGGTCCTCGGTGGGGTGCTCCGCTTCGACCTCAACCGGGACGGCCGGGCACCGGGCCTGGTGAACCTGGTCCTCGGCCTGCTCGGTGCGATCGCGCTGCTCGCCGCGTTCGTCACGCTGCTGCGCTCGCAGCGCGCCGCCGCGGTGCTGCATCCGGACGAGGAGGCCCGGGTACGGGCGCTGCTCGCCGAGTATGGCGAACGCGACTCGCTGGGCTACTTCGCCACCCGGCGGGACAAGGCGGTGGTGTTCTCGCCGACCGGCAAGGCGGCGGTCACCTACCGGGTGGTGGCCGGTACCTGCCTGGCCAGTGGTGATCCGATCGGCGACCCGGAGGCGTGGGGACCGGCCATCGACGCGTGGCTCACCCTGGCCCGGGACTACGCGTGGAGCCCCGCTGCGATGGGCACCTCCGAGGACGGGGCACACGCGTACGCCCGGGCCGGCCTCAAGGTCCTGGAGTTGGGCGACGAGGCGATCCTGTGGGTCCGCGAGTTCACAGTGGACGGTCGGGACATGCGCCCGGTGCGGCAGGCCGTGCACCGGATCGAGCGGGCCGGCTACACCGCGCGGATCCGCCGGCACGCGGACCTGTCCGCCGCCGAGATGGCCGAGGCGGTACGGTTGGCCGACGCGTGGCGGGATACCGCCGCCGAACGCGGTTTCTCGATGGCGCTGTCCCGGTTGGGCGACGTCGACGACGGGGAGTGCGTACTGGTCGAGGCGCGCGGCCCGGACGGCATGCAAGCCGGGTTGCTCTCCCTCGTGCCGTGGGGCCGTACCGGCCTGTCCCTGGACCTGATGCGCCGGGATCGCACCGCGGACAACGGGTTGATGGAGTTCATGGTGACCGCACTCGTCCGCGAGGCGCCGAAGCTGGGCGTGGAGCGGGTGTCGCTGAACTTCGCGGTGTTCCGGTCGGCGTTCGAGGAGGGCGCCCGGATCGGCGCGGGTCCGGTGTTGCGGGCCTGGCGCGGGCTGCTGCTGTTCTTCTCCCGGTGGTACCAGCTCGAGTCGCTGTACCGGTCCAACGTGAAGTACCGTCCACAGTGGGTACCCAGGTTCGTCTGCTTCGCCGAGCGGCGCGAGCTGGCCCGGGTCGGCCTGGCCTGCGCGATCGCCGAGGGCTTCCTGGTGCTGCCGTGGCGCCGTGGCCCGGCGACCGCCACCCCGCGGCCCCGCCACGAGCAGGCCGTCGCGGAGCTCGTACCGGCCGCGGTCGCGGCGCTCGGCGTACCGGCGGTGGAGCCGGCCGTACCCGAGCAGGTGACGGTCCGGCTGGACAAGCTGGCCCGGCTGCGCGCGGCCGGCGTCGAGGCGTACCCGATCGGCTATCCGCGTACGGCCGGGTGTGGCGAGCTGACCGAGCGGTTCGCGGCGCTGGCTCCGGACACCCGTACCGGCGAGCGGGTCGCGGTCGCGGGGCGGGTGATGCTGCTGCGCGACCACGGCGGCCTGCTGTTCGCCACGTTGCGCGACTGGACCGGGGATGTCCAGGTGATGGTGACCGCTGCCGCCCGGCCGGACGACTGGCGGTCCACTGTGGACCTCGGCGACCACGTCGGGGTCACCGGCGAGGTGGTCACCACCCGCCGGGGACAGATCAGCGTGCTCGCGGACACCTGGGCGCTGACCGCGAAGTGCCTGCATCCGTTGCCAGACAAGCATCGTGGCCTGGCCGACCCGGAGTCCCGGGTACGCCAGCGGTATCTGGACCTGATCGTCAATCCGGAGGCGCGCGACATGCTCCGGGCGCGCAGCGCCGTACTGCACTCGCTGCGCGGTACGTTGCACGATCGGGACTTCGTCGAGGTCGAAACACCGATGCTGCAACCGGTCCACGGTGGGGCCAACGCCCGCCCGTTCGTCACCCACATCAACGCGTACGACATGCGCCTGTACCTGCGCATCGCGCCCGAGCTGTACCTCAAGCGACTCTGCGTCGGCGGGGTGGAGCGGGTTTTCGAACTGGGCCGGACGTTCCGCAACGAGGGTGTGTCGTTCAAGCACAACCCCGAGTTCACCATGCTGGAGGCGTACCAGGCGTACGCCGACTACCGGTCCATGGTGGACCTGGCCCGGGTGCTGATCCAGGACGCGGCCCGCGCGGCGCTCGGCACCACCGTCATCGTCCACGATGGAGTCGAGTACGACATCGGCGGAGACTGGCCGGTGGTACCGCTCAACGACGCGGTGAGCAAGGCGCTGGGCGAGCAGGTCGCCCCGGACACGCCCGCGGTACGCCTGCGCGAGCTGGCCGATCGGGCCGCCGTGCCGTACGACCCGAACTGGGGTACCGGTCAACTCGTGCTGGAGCTGTACGAACGGCTGGTCGAGCACGACACGAAGGGACCGACGTTCTACACCGACTTCCCGACCGATGTGTCCCCGCTGACCCGAGCCGGTGACGACCCGCGGCTGGCCGAGCGGTGGGACCTGGTCGCCTTCGGTACCGAGCTGGGTACCGGATACTCCGAGC
>DASRRF010000290.1:0-4639 GCA_035695905.1 Micromonosporaceae bacterium
CCAACCGGCGTACGCGGCGGAGCTCGACGCGTTCCTCGCCCTGGCGGCCGGCGAGGCGGGCAACCCGTGCCCGGTCGACGAGGCGCTGGAGGCGCTGTATGTTGCCGAGGCCGCCGAGCTGTCCCGCAACGAGCGGCGGCCGGTCCGGGTCGACGAGGTACGGCTGTGACCGGCCGGGTTGCCGGCGCGCCGATTTCGTGGGGCGTCTGCGAGGTGCCCGGCTGGGGGTACCAGATCGCGGCCGACCGGGTGCTCGCCGAGATGGCACAGGCGGGACTGGTGGCCACCGAGTTCGGGCCGGACGGGTTCCTGCCCGCCAATCTGGGTGCGCGCAAGGACATGCTCCACGGGTACGGCCTGGCCGCGGTCGGTGGGTTCGTTCCGGCGGTGCTGCACGATCCGGATCGCGACCCGGTTGCGGGGATTCGCGCGGTGTTGCCGTCCTATCTCGCCGCCGGCGCCAGCACGCTGGTGCTCGCCGCGGCCACCGGATTGCACGGGTACGAGCACCGCCCGGCCCTGGACGCGCGCGGCTGGCGTACCCTTCTGTCCAATATGGACAGAGTGGCCGCGGTGACGGCTGAGGCCGGTATCAGCGCGACGCTGCACCCGCACGTCGGCACGATGGTCGAGCGACCGGACGAGATCGACCGGGTGCTGGACGGAGCCGCGATCGGGCTGTGCCTGGACACCGGGCACGTGCTGGTCGGCGGTGGCGATCCGGCGGAACTGGCCGGTACGGCGGCCGGCCGGATCCGGCATGTACACCTCAAGGACGTCGACGCCGAGCTTGCGGCGCGGGTTCGCGACGGTGCATCCAGCTACCGGGACGCGGTCGCCGCCGGCCTGTACCGCCCGCTCGGTCGCGGCGACGCGTCGATCGCGGCCATCGTGTCCACTCTGGACGCCGCCGGGTACGCGGGATGGTACGTGCTGGAACAGGATACGGTGTTGGCGGGCGAGCCGCCGGCCGGCAACGGTCCACTTGCGACAGTACAGGAGAGCCTGGCGTGGCTAGCTTCGAGGTGATAGCCGTCGGCCGGGTAGGCATCGACCTGTACCCGCTGCGATCCGGCGTACCACTGTCTGAAGTGGATACTTTCGCGCGCTTCCTCGGCGGGAGCGCGACGAACGTGGCGGTGGCCGCGGCCCGGCTCGGCCGCAGCGCCGCCGTGGTGACCCGTACCGGCGCCGACCCGTTCGGCGACTACGTGCACTCGGCGCTGAAGGAGTACGGCGTCGACGACCGGTTCGTCAGCGCGGTGCCCGGGCTGCCCACCCCGATCACGTTCTGCGAGCTGTTCCCGCCGGACCGGTTCCCGCTCTACTTCTACCGCCAGCCGTCCGCGCCCGATCTGCGGATCGCCGCGGCGGAGCTGGACTTCGCCGCGCTGGATGAGGCGGCGATCGTATGGCTCACCGGCACCGGCCTGTGCGCCGAGCCGAGTCGGGCCGCGCATCACGCGATCCTCGAACGGCGCGCCAGCCTGGCAAGAGCGACGACCGTGCTGGATCTGGACTACCGCCCGCTGTTCTGGGCCTCGCCGGAGGCGGCACGTACGGCTGTGCGGGCCGCCCTGGATACCGGGGGAGTCAGCGTCGCGGTGGGCAACCTCGAGGAGTGCGCGGTCGCCACCGGGGAGTCCGACCCGGACCGGGCCGCCGCCGCGTTGCTCGCCCGCGGCGTACGGCTGGCGGTGGTGAAGCTCGGTCCGGACGGCGTACTCGGTGTGCCGGCCGGCGAACCCGCGGTCCGGGTACCGCCAGTACACGTCGAGGTGGTCAACGGCCTCGGTGCCGGCGACGCGTTCGGCGGCGCGCTGTGCCACGGGTTCCTCGCCGGCTGGCCGCTCGCCGAGACGCTGCGCTTCGCCAACGCGGCCGGCGCACTCGTCACCGGGCAGCTCGCCTGCTCGGCCGCGATGCCGACCGCCGCGGAGGTCACCGCGCTGCTCTCCCGAGGCAACCGATGACCGGACCGGACACGATCCGCGAGCTCGTACACCTGCGTGCTGGGCGACCAGCAGCGATCGCCGAAGCGGCGGCGGCGCGCCGGCGGCGCAGCGCGTGGGGTACCCAGCGGCTGATGATTATCGCGGCGGACCATCCGGCCCGCGGCACGATCGGGGTACGCGACCGGCCGTACGCGATGGGCAGCCGGATCGACCTGCTGGACCGGCTCCGGGTGGCGCTGCGCCGTCCGGGCGTGCATGGCGTGCTGGCCACCGCCGACGTCATCGAGGACCTGTTGCTGCTCGGCGAGCTGCACGACAAGCTCGTGATCGGCTCGATGAACCGGGGCGGGATCAGCGGCTCGGTGTTCGAGCTGGATGACCGGTTCACCGGCTACGACGCGGCCACGATAGCGGCGATGGGCTTCGACGGCGGCAAGATGCTGTGCCGCATCGATCCAGCCGACCCGGGTACCGCGGTGACCCTGGAGGCGTGTGGCCGGGCGGTGACCGCGCTGGCCTCCCGCGAGCTGATGGCGATGGTCGAGCCGCTGCCGGTACGCCGGGTGGATGACCGGATGCTGCTGGACCCGCGACCGGACGCGCTGATCCGGGCGATCGGCGTCGGGCAGGGGCTGGGCGCGACGTCCGCGTACACCTGGCTGAAGCTGCCGGTGGTCGCTGAGATGGACCGGGTCCTGGAGGCGACCACGCTGCCGGTCCTGCTGCTGGGCGGCGATACCGCGCCGGACGAGGCGTACTCGGGATGGCAGAAGGCGCTCGGCAGCCCGACGGTACGCGGTCTCGTGGTGGGCCGGGCATTGCTCTACCCGCCGGATGACGATGTGGCCTCCGCGGTCGATGCGGCCGCCGCACTGCTCTAGGGAACGCGATTGTTTACTGTGGACATAACACCCAAGCGGGCCGGCTGGACCTACGCCGGGTTGCGGGTCCTGGCCGTCCCGCCGGGAGGTACGGTCACCCTCGACACCGGGCCGGACGAGCTGCTCGTGCTGCCGCTGGCGGGTGCGGCAACCGTGATCTGCGACGGAGCCGAGTTCGTCCTGGCTGGCCGGACCAGCCCGTTCGACCGGGTGACCGATTTCGGCTACGCCCCGATCGGCGCGCGGCTGACCGTCCACAGTGAACTGGGTGGGCGCTTCGCGTTGCCGGCAGCTCGCGCCACCCGCCGGTTCCCACCCCGGTACGGCGCCGCCGAGGAGGTACCGGTGGAGGTACGCGGTGCCGGCCCGGCCACCCGGCAGGTGAACAACTTCTGCGCGCCGGACGCGTTCGACTGCGACAAGCTGGTCGCGGTCGAGGTGCTTACGCCGGGCGGGAACTGGTCGTCCTACCCACCGCACAAGCATGATACGGCGCGCGACGGCGAGGCGGTGCTGGAGGAGATCTACTACTTCGAGACCGGCGGCCCTGCCTACCAACGGGTCTACGGGTCGACCGAGATGCTCGTCGAGGTCGGTACCGGCGACGTGGTGCTGGTACCGCACGGCTACCACGGTCCGTCGATGGCCGCGCCCGGCTACGACCTGTACTACCTCAACGTGTTGGCCGGTCCGGCCGCGGCGCGCACGATGGCCTGCCAGGATGATCCCGAGCATGCGTGGGTACGGGAGTCCTGGGCCGGTCAGCCCACCGATCCGCGGGTGCCGATGACGTCGCACTCGGGGAGAAACGTGGGAGCAGCGCGGGGAGCAGCGTGCGGAGGTCCGGATGAGGCTGACCGTGGCACAGGCGGTGGTGGCATTCCTCGCCAACCAGTGGACCGAGCGGGATGGCGTACGGCACCGGCTGATCGCGGGCTGTTTCGGCATCTTCGGCCACGGCAACGTCGCCGGGCTCGGCCAGGCCCTGGCGGAGCCCGGTGCCGGGTTGACCTACTACCAGTCCCGTAACGAACAGGCGATGGTGCACACCGCGACGGCGTACGCCCGGACGAATCTGCGACTGTCCACAATGGCGTGCACCACGTCGATCGGACCGGGCGCGACGAACCTGGTGACCGGCGCGGCGCTCGCCACGGTGAACCGGTTACCGGTGCTGTTGCTGCCGGGTGACGCGTTCGCCACCCGGGTGGCCAACCCGGTGCTGCAGGAGCTTGAGGACCCGCGGTCGTACGACGTATCGGTGAACGACGCGCTGCGCCCGGTCTCCCGGTACTGGGACCGGGTCAACCGGCCCGAGCAGCTGCCGGCCGCGCTGCTGGCCGCGGCCCGGGTGCTCGCCGATCCGGCGGAGACCGGCGCGGTCACGCTCGCGCTGCCGCAGGATGTCCAGGCGGAGGCGTGGGACTGGCCGGAAGAGCTGTTCGCCGCGCGGGTCTGGCGGGTGCCCCGGCCGGTACCTGAGCCGGATGCGCTGGCCCGGGCAGCGGCCGTGCTCTCCGCCGCCCGGCGCCCGCTCATCGTGGCCGGCGGCGGGGTGCCCTACAGCGATGCCGGCGCGGCCCTGGAGTCCTTTGTGGAGGCTACCGGCATCCCGGTGGCCGAAACCCAGGCCGGCAAGGGCGCCCTGCCGCACGGACATCGCCGGGCGGCCGGACCGGTCGGGGTGACCGGCTCCACCGCGGCCAACGCGCTGGCCCGCGAGGCGGATGTGGTGCTCGGCATCGGCACCCGGTACACCGACTTCACCACCGGGTCGCGGGCACTGTTCACCGATCCGGGTGT
>DASRRF010000291.1:0-1991 GCA_035695905.1 Micromonosporaceae bacterium
CTGCTGACCCCGACCCAGGTCGGCTGCGCCCTCGGCACCATGCCGTCGGGCTCCAGCGTGGACGTGTACGTTGACGCGCTCGTCGCGTCATCGGTGCCGGCTGGCACGTCGCTGCCGGCGACCGCAACGGTCAGCGCCACCTCACCCGACCCGGCCGCCGGAAACAACACCGCTTCCGACGCGGCCACGGTGGCGACCAAGGCGGACCTGCGGGTCGTGCTGACCTCCGACGCCGATGTCTACAAGCCGTCCACCGTCATCCACTACACGATCACGGTCACCAACGGCGGACCATCCGACGCGGTCGGCGTGGTTGTCAGCCAGCTCCTGCCGCCGGACAAGTCCGGGTTCTACGTCTCCAACGACGCGGGTTGCCCGGCCCCGTCCGGTACCACATTCACCTGTCCGATCGGCACACTCGCCGCGGGTGGAACAAAGACCATCCAGGTCAACTTCCTCATTCGCGGCAACAAGGGAACGATCACGAGTACGGCCAGCGTCACGTCCGGCACCCCGGACCCGAACACGGCCAACAACACCTCCATCCGCAACGTCACCGTCAAGTAGCCCGTTTCACTGGTGGGCCGGCCGCAACCACGGCCGGCCCACCGGCGTCCAAGCCATTACCAAGCTCACGCCATCAAGCTAAGGAAGCGACCCGATGCCCGCCATGCGTACCGCGATCGCCCGTACCGCGTTGCCGGTGACCGCCGCGTTCGCCACCGTTCTCGCCCTGGCCGGCCCGGCCGCGGCGGCCACCGCGTCGATCGACGTGTTCCCCGTGCCGGCGGTGGCCGGGCAGCAGGTCAGCGTCGTCGGGCACGGATTCTGCGCGGCGGGCAACTGCTCCACGGTCGCGCTCACCATCGAGACCACCGCGGTCGCGTCCGGGATCAAGGTCGGCGCCGACGGCGGGTTCAGCACGTCGTTCGCGGTCACGGTCATCCCCGGCGACCACGACGTCACCGCCGTCCAGCACACCCCCGAAGGCGATCGCACCGCGACCGCACACCTGATCGTGCTGCCCAACGACAACCGCAGCGCACCCGCGACAACGTCGCGCCCGCGGCCAAGCGGCGCCCCGAACACCACAACCGCGGGCGGGGGTACCGGCACAGCCGGGCCGAGCCAGCGCACCGACCGGCAGCCGGAGTCCACCTCGACCGCGGTCGGCACGATCCCGACCAGCCGCCGGACATCATCGATGTGGCCCTGGGCGCTCGGCGCGGTTGTCGTGGCGATCGTCGCCGCGGTGCTGATCGCGCTGCGCGCCCGCCGTACGTCAACGGGCTAGCACCAGGCGGTAGCCCAGCCGCTCGGAGAGTGCGTGTGCGCCGCGCCCGATCAGCTCGGTCCACTCCGCCGCGCTCTGGTCGGTCCATCGCATGGCCGGCACCGAGATGCTCATCGCCGCGATGATCCTGCCGGTGTGGTCGCGTACGCCGGCCGCGACGCAGCGCACCGCGTCGTTGGACTCGCACTCGTCGTACGCGACGCCCAGCCGCCGTACCTCGGCCAGATGGGCGCGGAGCTTGACCGGCGAGACGATGCTGCGCAGGGTCATCCCAGGCAGCGTGCGGCCGCGTGGGAAGCGTGCGGCGACAGCCTCGTCGGTCAGCCCGGACAGCAGCATCTTGCCCACGGCTGTGCAATGCGCGGGCAGCCGCCGGCCCACCGCGGAGACCATCCGGACCGGGTGGGTGCTGTCCACCTTCGCGACGTAGACCACGTCGGCGCCGTCCAGCACCGCGACGTGTACGGTCTCGTCGCATGCGGCGGCGATGTCCGCGGCCGCGTCCTGCGCCTCGCGTACCAGGTCGAGACGGTCGGCGAACTGGCTGCCGAGTTGGAAAAGCCGCATCCCGAGGCGGAACCGGGTCGGCGCACCGGCAACCGCGTCCAGATAGCCCCGATCGACCAGGGTGGTAATCAGCTCGTGCGTGGTCGTCCGGGGCAGCCTCAGGCGTTCGGTGATTTGGGGTGCGGACAGC
>DASRRF010000292.1:0-5049 GCA_035695905.1 Micromonosporaceae bacterium
GCCGAGCCGCTTGCCGTGCGGGTTGGCGATCATCGTCCACAGGCTGGCGATCCAGGTCAGCGGCGGCAGCACTAGGCCCGGCCACTCCAGGGCGGCGCCGACCAGCGCCCGCGTGATCGCCTGCCGGAACCGGATCGGGCCGCCGTCGTCGCGAACCACCCGCAGGCCGAGCGCCAGCTTGCCGACCGTACGCCCGCGGGTCAGGGTCTCCATCGCCGCCGGATAGCCGATCAGGACAAGCACGATCATCACGGTCACGATGCCGGCACTGAGCGCCTCGTCGAGCGCGAGGATGCCGGATATGCCCAGGATCAGGAAGAGCAGGCTCACGATCACGTTGAGCATGATGAAGAGCACGATCTGGCAGAAGATGTCGATGAGCAGCGCGGGTACCCGCGAGCCGGCCCGGGCCACCCGGATGTCCAGCTCAACCGCCTCGCCGCTGACCAACCTTGGTTCGGCAACTCCATGGTTCGTTCGCTCACCGACGCTGTGGTGCGGCGTCTTCCCTCGCCACCCCGAAATCCCGACTTCGCCGGCAGGCCGGCTCAGTCCAGACGCCGCCGCGACGGTTCGCTCGCTCACGGCGGCGACGTTACTCTCGGCGGGTGGACTTGGACGCCTTCGTCGCCGAGCATGCGACGGACTGGCGCCGGCTGGAGCAGCTCGCCGCCCGCCGCCGGCGGCTCAGCGCGGCCGAGACCGATGAGTTGGTCGCGCTGTACCAGCGGACCGCGACCCATCTGTCCATTGTGCGCAGTCGACTGCCGGATCCGGCTCTGGTGGCCCGGTTGTCCCGGCTGGTGCTGGGTGCCCGCGGCGCGCTGACCGGTTCGCCGACCCGGTTCTGGTCGGCCCTCAGCCGGTTTGTCGCGCAGTCGTTTCCGGTGGCCGTGTACCGGGCGTGGCCGTGGTGGACCGGGGTGGCCGCCGGGTTCATCGGGGTCGCCGGCTGGCTGATGGCCTACTACGCAACGCACCCGGCCGATGTCCTGCAGTTCATTCCGCAGTCCGAGGTCGACGATGTGGTCAACAGGTCGTTCGAGGCGTACTACCGGCAGGCGCCGCCGCAGAACTTCGCGTTTGCGGTGTGGACGAACAACGCCCAGGTCACCGCGATCTGCCTGGCATCGGGTGTGCTGGTGGCACCGGTGTTCTTCATGTTGTTCATCAACGTGTTCAACCTCGGCCTGATCGGCGGCATCATGATCGGCAACGGCCGGCCGGGCACGTTCTTCGGTTTGCTGCTCATCCACGGGATGCTCGAGATGACCTGCATCTTCGTCGCCGCCGGGGTCGGGCTGCGGATCGGCTGGGCGTGGATCGCGCCGGGTCCGTACCGTACCCGTGGCCAGGCGCTCGCGGAGACCGCCCGGGCCGGTATGGTCGTCGCGCTCGGGCTGGCCGGCGTACTCCTGGTCAGCGGGGTTATCGAGGCGTTTGTCACGCCGTACACGCCGATTCCCATCGGGCTCTCCATCGGCGGCGTGGCTTGGCTGGGTTTCCTCTGTTACGTGGTGGTTCTCGGTCGGATGGCCGCGCACATCGGCCTCACCGGTGACGTCGCCGACGAAGCTCGGCCGGCGGCCGTACCAACAGCCTGACCTGTGGTGTTGCCCTGCGGCTATGGCTCGATGTCTATGGCTGAAGGGGTCGTGTCCGGTAGACGACGGGGGGTCGCGCAACTGGCCGGTGGGCCCTAGGCTGCAAGCCCGAACATCGGATGAGGGGCACGGCTGTGGCCATTGTGGAGACACGGCTCAGCGTGTGGGAGGCCCTCGCCGGGCGAGCGCCGGGGCAGCCGGTCGGTCCAGCAGATCCCGGTCTCTGGGCGGCCGTGGTCGAACGGCTCAACCCCGCGCGTGCCAAACCGCGTCTGCGCAGCGGTATCGAAGAGGCACACCTGACCAGCGTGCGCGGCGTTCCGTACGCCATGCTGCGCTCTCCCGACGACGGTGGGCGGGTCTGCTATCTGCGGCTGACCCCCGAGGAGCTGCGGCTCGCCCAGCTGATGGACGGCTCGCGTACGGTGGCCCGGCTGGTCGCCGAGTTCGTCCGGATCTGCGGCCGGCTCGCGCCCGACCAGGTGACCCGGGTGGTCGCCGACCTCGCCGGCAACCGGATGCTGGATGAGTTGCCGGTGGACGCGTTCCGGCCGTTGGACCGGGTGCACCGCCGGCCCTGGCCGGTGCGGCTGGGCCGCTTCATCCTCGCCGCGGCGCGCGGGCAGCGCATGTTCGTGGCCAATGTGGACAGTTTCATCGGCTTCCTTTACCGGGCCGGCGGCCGGCTGCTGTTCACCCGTACCTCGGCTGTCCTCTGTGGACTCATCGCGTTCGCCGGCCTGGGAGTCTTCGGCGTCACCTGGTTCCTCGGGGACCAGCCGGTCTTCCTCACCAATGGATCGTACGCGTGGGGCGCCCTTGTCCTGCTCGGGCTGAACGTCGTCGCGCTCGCCTGCCACGAGGTCGGCCACGCGTTGGCCACCAAGCACGCCGGGCGTCGCGTACCCTCCGCTGGATTTCTTGTCTACTTTGGAATCCCGTCGGTCTTCGTGGACACCACCGACGTGTGGATGGCCGGGCGCCGCGCGCGGATCCTGACGACCGCCGCCGGGCCAGGCGCGGGGTTGGTTCTGGCCGGGGCTGCGCAGCTCGTCGGGCTCGCCTTCCCCGAGCTGGCACCGTGGACGTTCAAGCTCTCCTTCGCGTGGTATATCAACGCGTTGTTCAACTTGAACCCGTTCCTCGCGCTCGACGGTTACTACCTGCTGATGGATTGGCTGGAGGTACCGAACCTGCGCGCCCGCGGCCTGGCCTGGGTGGTGGCCCGGCTACGCCGCCGCCCGCCGCGCTGGGCGCAGCTGGACCGGGAGGGCCGGCTGGTCGCGCTCTACGGCGTACTCGCCATGCTGTGGTTGGCGGTTGCCGTCAACCTGGGGTACCGCATCTACGCCGACCGGGTCTCCGGTCTCGTCACCGGGCTGTGGCGCAGTGGGTGGGCGGCGCGCGCATTGGTGGTTGCGGTGGTCGCGGGTCTGGCCTCACCTCTCGTGTACGGAGTGATCCGCGGGCTCGGCGCACTGTGGCGACGCAGTGTTGCCCGGTGGGCCGCCCGGCGATCCACATTGGACTTCCCGCACCGGTTGGATGCGCTGCGGTCGTCGGCGCTCGGCTGGCTGCCTGCTGACGTTCTCGGCCGGCTGGCCACATCGGCGACCTGGCTGCGGCCACGCAGCGGCTCACTCGTGGTGCTCGCTGGCACCGCGCAGCCAGCGGTCTACGTCGTCGTGGATGGTGCGTTGGAAGCCCGCAAGCCCGGTGATCCGGGCGGCGTCGTGCGGCAGCGCGTCGGACCCGGCGGCGTTGTCGGGCTTGCCAACGCGCTAACCGGCGCACCGGCCTCGTTGGCCTGGCTCACGGCCGGGACCACACTGCTTTCCGTACCGACGGCGGAGGTTGCCGCGGCAGTGGGCCCGCTACCCGGGCCGCCGCCCGCCGAGCGTGCCGAACTGGAAGACTTGCTGTACGTCACACCGGCACTCAATGGACTGTCCGAAGAGGACAGGCTCGGGCTGGCCTCGCGGGCAACCCCGATCTCGCTTCCGCCGGGCGCTCCAGTCGTGCTCGTCGACGCCGACGACGCCGTACTCATATCGTCGGGCAGTGTGGCCCTTCCGGACGGCACCGAGGTACGCCGGGGAACCCTGATCGGTCCGGCCGGCCACGCGCTGGCCGGTGCGGTCGCGACCGCGCGGACGCCGGTGCGCGCCTGGACACTACCGGCCGTATCAGGCTTGCCGTTACTGCTGGGCGGGTTCGGGGTGCCCAACGCCGGCGGTCCGGCGCCCGGCGGGCGGCCCGCCTTCGGCGCCCACCCGCCGGCCGCCTACCCGCCGCTCGCCGCACCACCCGGTCCGCCACCGGCCAATGTGGACGACTCCGTGGACCGCCGTTTCGAGAAGATCCTGTGGTGGCTGGTGGTCCTGCTGCTGCTCCTGGCGCTCCTGCTCACCGGCGCCAACCTGGTGCCGGGTCCGGCCTGGGCGGAGATGCGCGAGGATCAGGCTCTGCTCCGGGTCGACCGGGGTACGGTGTCCGCCGTGGTAGCCGGCACGCCGGTTACCCTGCGGCGTGGCGATCAGGTCTATGTGTCCCATGGCGACACGGTCGATGTCGACCTCCGCTCGCGGGCCCGGATGACGTTCCGCGGCGGCTCGGTGACCGTGCTGTGTGCCGGCAGCTCGCTGGATGTCGGCACGCTCGCCTCCACCGGCCGGCGACCCACCGATCCGAGCGCGGAGCTGTCGCTGCGCGACGGCCTGATCCTGCCGGACACGGCGAGCCCGTCGCCGGCGTTCCGCCCGCTGCGCCTGCAGGTGGAATCGGACGGCAGCGTGATCCTGAACCAGGGACAGGCGTGGTACGCCGTCGGGTCCGGCGGCGCCGATGTGTCATCCGGTCGGGTCACTGTGGACAGTGTCCTGCAGCCGGCGGTCGAGGGGCCACTGTCGTGCGGCGACGGGGTACTCGTACCGCGGCCGACCGGCCCCACCGCAACGCCGGGCGAGACACCGTCCCCGACGCCGGAGCTCTCGCCGTCGCCGACACCTAGTCCAACGGCTTCGCCTACCGGGAGCCCGACGCGAAGCCCGACGCCGTCCCGTACCCGTACCAGCAGCCGGCCACCCTCGTCGGCGCCGCCGTCCCAGCCGCCCGCAGACAACACCGGCCCGACAATTCATTATGTCCGCCCCGAAAGCGGGGTCATCTATGCGCTGACTCCGAATGGAACACCTTGCAACCGTGTCGGGCCATCGTCTGTCCTCGTTCGTGCAAGTGTCGAGGACCTAGGAACGCCGCATGATCCACTCGCTAGCCTGTCAGCTAACATGAACTACTACATCAAAGGCGTGAAAGGAACCGATCGGACTGTCGGCATGAAGCTGGTCAACGGGTTGTTCGAGGCGACACTTCAGTCCTATCCGCAAAACATCACAACTCTTTTGAATCCTTCGATCGTCATTACAGTCTCGGCTTGGGACAGCCA
>DASRRF010000293.1:0-1507 GCA_035695905.1 Micromonosporaceae bacterium
GGGGTGGCGTACCTGCCGGAGGCGTTCTCCCCGGGCAGCCGGGCGGTGCTGCGCCGGCTGTTCCCGGACGCGGTGCTCGCCGAGCCGGCCGACGCGGCCGTGCTGGGCCTGAACGCGGTCTGTGACGGTACCAACGTGGTGTTGCCGGCGCAGGCCACCGGCCTGGCGGCGAAGCTGCGCTCGCGGGGGTACGCAATAATTGGGGTTGACTTATCCGAGTTGCGTAAAGCCGGCGGCGGCCCGAAGTGTTGCACGTTGGAGGTAAGACCTTGACCACGGCACATCAGCTGCGTACGCCCGAGGCGGTGACCGACGCCGAGCGCTGGACGGCGCACAACTACCATCCGCTGCCGGTGGTCGTCGCCGAGGCGTCCGGTTCCTGGGTGACCGATGTGGACGGCCGGCGCTACCTGGACTTCCTTGCCGGCTACTCCGCGCTGAACTTCGGCCACCGGCATCCGGCGCTGATCGCCGCCGCCCGGGCCCAGCTGGACCGGCTCACGCTGACCAGCCGGGCGTTCATCCACGACCAGTTTGCGGCGTTCTGCCGCGGGCTCGCCGACCTCACCGGTACCGATCTCGTGGTGCCGATGAACACCGGCGCGGAGGCGGTGGAGACCGCGATCAAAGTGGCCCGCAAATGGGGTTACTTGGTCAAGGGCGTGCCGCACGACACTGCCACGATCATCGTCGCGGAGCACAACTTCCACGGCCGGACCACCACGATCATCTCGTTCTCGACCGACTCCGATGCCCGCAACGATTTCGGTCCGTACACACCCGGCTTCCGGATCGTGCCGTACGGCGACATCGAAGCGCTGCGTGACGCGATCGACGAGACCACGGTGGCCGTGCTGATCGAGCCGATCCAGGGCGAGGCCGGCGTGATCATCCCGCCGGACGGGTACCTGCGCGGCATCCGCGAGGTGTGCACCGAACGCGACGTGCTCTTCGTGGCCGACGAGATCCAGTCCGGGCTGGGCCGTACCGGCACCACGTTCGCCGTCGAGCACGAGGGCGTCGAACCGGACCTGTACCTGCTCGGCAAGGCGCTCGGCGGCGGGATCGTACCGGTGTCCGCGGTTGCCGGCCGGCGCGACGTGCTCGGGGTGCTCAAGCCGGGCGAGCACGGATCCACGTTCGGCGGCAACCCGCTGGCCTGCGCGGTGGCCGTCGAGGTGATCGCCCTGCTGCGTACCGGCGAGTTCCAGCGGCGCTCCAGGGTGCTCGGCGAGCGGCTGCAGGACGGTCTGCGCAAGCTGCTCGGGCACGGGCTGGTCGCGGTACGCGGGCGGGGATTGTGGGCCGGAGTCGACATCGACCCGGCGCTGATGACCGGCCGGCAGGCCTGCGAGCGGATGGCCGAACGCGGGGTGCTCTGCAAGGACACCCACGGCTCCACGCTCCGGCTGGCGCCGCCGCTGGTTATCGAGGCCGAAGAGCTGGACTGGGCGGTGGCCCAGCTCGCCGCGATCCTGCACTAGAGGCGCGGCTGGTCGGGTCGCCG
>DASRRF010000294.1:0-2327 GCA_035695905.1 Micromonosporaceae bacterium
GGAGTCCATCCGTACGCCGGCCGTGTGGCAGAGTGTTGGGCCATGCTGGTACTGACGCACGACGATGTTGTCGCGGCGCTGGACGGCGCCGAGGCCGCGGTGCTCGACGCGGTACGCGGCGCGTACCAGGCACACGCGGCCGGGCGTACCGTCGTGCCGCACTCCGTTTTCCTGCGTTTCCCGGGCCGGGATCGGGACCGGATCATCGGGCTGCCGGCGTACCTGGGTAGCACCGGCACCGACACCGGCGCCGGCAGCGACGAGGTCGCCGGGATGAAGTGGATCGCGTCGTTTCCCGGAAACGTGGACCGGGGTGTGCCGCGGGCCAGCGCGGTGGTGGTGCTCAACCGGCTCGACACCGGGCAGCCCGAGGTGTTGCTGGAGGGGTCGGTGATCTCGGCCCGGCGTACCGGCGCGAGCGCCGCGCTGGCCGCGCGTGAGCTTGCCGGCCAGCCGGGTGCCGATGCCGTGACCGGTGCGTCATTCGTCGGCGGCGGTGTCATCAACTTCGAGGTGCTGCGGTACCTGCGGCATACCCTGGCGGGCCTGCGCGAGGTGACGGTGTACGACCTGGACCCGGCCCGCGCGGAGGATTTCGCCGCACGCTGCACCGGGCAGTGGCCGGACCTGGTGGTGGAGTGCGCCCGCTCGGTTGACGAGACCATGGCGCGGCACCCGGTGATATCGGTTGCCACGACGGCGGCGCGGCCGTACCTCAACCTCGACGCGTGTGCTCAGGGCGCGGTCGTGCTGCACGTGTCGTTGCGGGACCTGACCGTCGATGCGGTCCTCTCGGCGGACAACGTGGTCGACGATGCCGACCACGTGTGCCGCGAGCAGACCTCGTTGCACCTGGCCGAGCAGGTGGTCGGACATCGCGGGTTCATCCGGGCCGGTATCGGCGACATCCTGCTGGGCAACGGCCCGGCCGCCCCGGAACCCGGGCGGGTGACGGTGTTCTCGCCGTTCGGGCTCGGCGTGCTGGATCTGGCTTTGGCCCGGCTGGTGCGGTCCGTGGCGCAGCGCGACGGCCGGGGCGTACCCGTGCCGAACTTCCTCGGTTGACCCGCGTTACGGGCGTACCGCGGTGGCCAGCCGGATCCCGAAGCCGACGAGTGCGAGCCCGGTCAGGCCTTCGAGGGTACGCCGGACCCGGGGGCGCTGCATGATCCGGCGCAGCCGATCGAGGACGAAGACGACCACCAGCAGCCACAGCAGCGCGAGCACGGCATGGGTCAGGGCGAGGATCAGCACCTGCGGGACCACTGCCCGGTCCGGGTCGACGAACTGCGGCAGCAGCGACAGGTAGAACGCGAGCACCTTCGGATTGGTGATGTTGGACAGGAAGCCCTGCCGGAACGTGCGTGCCAGCACCCGTGCGTCGACGGTGACCGCGGCCGCGCCGGCCTGCTCAGGCGCGACCGCGCCCGGTTCGCGCCGCCGGTTCAGCGCCGCGCGCAGCGCCTGGACGCCCAGATATCCCAGGTACGCCGCACCGACGACCTTCAGCACGGTGAATGCGGTCGCCGAACGTACGATGATCGCCGCAACGCCGAGCGCCGCCGCGCCGCCCTGGATGAGCAGGCTGCTCACCACGCCGAAGCTGGTGGCCAGGCCCGGTCGCCGCCCCTGCCGGCCGTACGCCAGGCAGTTCTTGGTGACGACGGCGAAGTCGGGCCCGGGGGCGAGCACCAGGAGCACGGCGAACCCCAGGTAGGTCCAGTAGTCCAGCGGCACAACCCAACGCTATCGCGCACGTGCGTACCGTGCGCTCCCGGCTTGCCTCATTGACGCCGGCCTACTATATTCGATCGAGGTAACGAAGTTGATCGATGTGATGACCATCATCAGTGGGGATCTGTTACCTGATGGACGAGTCCTTGTTGGCGGAACTCGATCATTATCTCGACGCACACCACGACCGCCTGGTCGCCGCGCTCGAAGACCTTATCCGTATCCCCGCGGTAGCCGCCGTAGGCGGAGAACCGATCGAGCGGATGGCCGCCGCGGCCGCCGCGGTCTGCACGGACGCCGGCCTTACCGTCCGGACCGTGCGTACCTCGGGACACCCGGTCGTGTACGCGCACGGCGGACCCGACGACGCCCCGTTCACCCTGATGGCGTACGGACATTACGACGCTTTTCCGGTGACCGACCAGCCCGGCTGGCGTACCGCTCCGTTTGAACCGGTACGCGATGGTGACCGTATCTACGGCCGCGGCTCCGGCGACAACAAGGGCCAGTTCCTCGCCCATCTCGCCGCGTTCGAGTGGTGGCAGCGGCACAACGGCGGGCTGCCGATCAAAGTGAAGGTGATCCTGGAGGGC
>DASRRF010000295.1:0-1568 GCA_035695905.1 Micromonosporaceae bacterium
CCGGCGTCGCCATCCTCGTGGTGGGACACAGCGTGCCGCAGGTCACGCCGAGTTCGGCAACGAACGGGCCGAGCGCGCCCGGTCGGGTGCGCGCGCTTGCCGACCCGGGTGACCGGCTACGGGCCTCGTTGTCCTTGCCGGCACCCACCGCGGGCATGGCGTCCGTCATGGTGGTCTCCCGGGCCGGTGAAGTGATCCTGCTGGTACGCGCAACCCGTACCGCCGCGGACTTCCGCACATCGCTGGCCGCCCTACGATAGCGACGCACTGCGATAACGACGCGCTAGCACCGTTCCAGCAGTGCGGCGTAGAGGGTGAGCCCGGGGCCGAAGGCGAGCGCCGCGACGTGCCGGGGGGAACCCGCGCGGACCAGCGTATCGAGAATCATCAGTACCGTGGGGGATGAGCAGTTTCCGTGCATGGCAAGGCAATCCCGGGATGCCGCCATCTGGTTCGGAGTGAGGCCCAGTTCCCGCTGGATCACATCGAGGATGCGCGGTCCGCCGGGGTGCACCGCCCAACCGTCCACATCGGACACAGCGAGTCCGTGCCGGTGCAGCAACTCGCCGACCAGATCCCGTACGTGCGCCGAGAGCACCTCCGGCACCCGCTGGGAAAGGCCCATCCGGAACCCGAGATCGGTGACGTCCCACGTCATCTGGTCCGCCTTCGCGGTATCCGTGACCGAAACCACCTCGCGGACGGCGTACCCGTGGGATGTCGCGGGAACGAGCACGACGGCGGCCGCCGCGTCCGAGAAGAGCGCGTGCGCCACGATCTGCTGCGGATCCGCGGTCGGCGGTTGCACGTGCAGGCTGACCAGCTCCGCGCAGAGCAGCAGTACGGGGCGGCCCCGGACCGACACGAAGTCGGCCGCGGTACCGAGGCAGGGAAGCGCGGCGTAGCAACCCATGTGGCCGACGAACAGCCGCTGGGTCCCCGGCGCCAGGCCGAGATCGCGGGCGAGCAGGATGTCCAGGCCGGGCGTGACATAGCCGGTGCACGAGCAGACCACGAACAGCCCGACGTCGGCGGCGGCCAGCCCGGCCGAGGCGAGCGCGGCGCTGGCCGCTTCCTTGCCCAGCGGTAGTGCCTCGGCGAGGTATCGGCGCATCCGGCGGTCCGTCGACCAACCGGAGACGTCCTCCACCACCGGGTTGACCGCGCCATGCCGGGTCACCACCCCGGCGTTGGCAAAGATCCGCTGGGCGAGCGCCCGTTGCCGGCCGGCGAAGTGGTCGACGAAGAACCCGGACCACAACGCCTCCTGCGCCATCGGGGTGGGGTGTGCCACGCCGATGCCCGCGATGACCGGGTTCACCATCGCGGCGCCGAGCCGTCGTTGTCCGGGTCGCCACCGAGCGCCGCGATGCCCAGCCAGTCCGCGCAGACGTCCGAGGTGGCCGGCTGCAGCGAGCCGCACCGGGCATCCCGGAGCAGCCGTTCCAGCGGGTGACCGCGCCGGGTGACGGACGTGCCGGCAGCCTCCACCATGGACGATGCGACGTCCATGGCGGTCGTACCGGCCAGCAGCTTCGCCCGCCACACCCAGCGGTTGGTCTCCGGAT
>DASRRF010000296.1:0-2893 GCA_035695905.1 Micromonosporaceae bacterium
TGACCGACCTGCACCCGAAGAACTTCATCCGCAAGCACCTCCTCAGCGAGGAGGACGAGATCGCGCTGCGCCGGCCGATCGAGGCGCTGCACAGCGACCTGAAGCGGGACCTGCGGGACGTGGCCCGGGCCGCCGACCTGAAGGCCAAGCCCGCTGTGCCGGCTGCCGACCCACCCGCCGATACGCCGCCCGCCACCCCGGCACAGGCTCCGGCTCCGCGTGCGCCGTCCTACGACCTCGACGCGACCTGACCTATCACTTTCTGGCGTGATGTCTCTGCGACATATTTATGGCTCAGAGACATATTCGCGCGCAGCGATGGTCGAGCCCGTCAGCAAGGGGGCAGCGCACCTTCAGTGCACCGGGCGCAGCCCGAGCGGCTTGCCGGCCAGCGACTCGCGGCGCACCGCGAGCTGGTCGGCGACGGCGAGCAGGGCCGCGGCGGCTGGCGACGACGGATCGGTGAGCACGATCGGGGTACCCGCGTCGCCCGACTCCCGCAGCCGGGTGTCCAACGGGATCTGACCGAGCAACGGCACCCGGCCGCCCACCAGCCGGGTCAGCGAGTCGGCGACCGTACGGCCACCGCCGCTGCCGAAGATCTCCATCCGCTCCCCGGTCGGCAGCTCCAGCCAGGACATGTTCTCCACCACGCCGACCAGTCGCTGGTGGGTCTGCAGCGCGATCCCGCCGGCCCGTTCAGCGACCTCGGCGGCGGCCAGCTGGGGCGTGGTGACGACCAGGATCTCCGCCGTGGGGAGCAGCTGGGCCAGGGATATCGCCACGTCCCCGGTACCCGGCGGCAGGTCGAGCAGGAGTACGTCCAGCTCGCCCCAGTACACGTCGGCGAGGAACTGCTGCAACGCGCGGTGCAGCATCGGCCCGCGCCACACCACGGCCGCGTTGCCCGCGGTGAACATGCCGATCGAGATGACCTTCACGCCGTACGCCTGGGGCGGCATGATCATGTCCTCGACCTGGGTCGGTCGGGCATGCACGCCGAGCATCCGGGGTACCGAGTGGCCGTAGATGTCCGCGTCGACCACGCCCACCGCGAGACCCCGTACGGCGAGTGCGGCGGCGAGGTTCACCGTGACGCTGGACTTGCCGACGCCGCCCTTGCCGGACGCGACCGCGTACACCCGGGTACGCGAACCCGGC
Organism: Micromonosporaceae bacterium; assembly: GCA_035695905.1. GTDB lineage: Bacteria > Actinomycetota > Actinomycetes > Mycobacteriales > Micromonosporaceae > EFPC-2. The sequence goes on from DASRRF010000296.1 coordinate 1,162, forward strand.
TGGGCGAACGGGATCATCGGCTCGGCGGCGGCCGGACCGCGCAGCCGCGACTGCAGATCCTTGCGCTGCTGGTCGGTCATCACGCCGAAGTCGACGGATACCGACGCGATGCCCGGCACCGTGCTCACCGCGGCGGTGATGTCCGCGGTCAGCTTGTCCCGCAGCGGGCAGCCGGCAACGGTCAGCAGGATGCCGATCTCCGCGGCACCGCCGGCCGTCACGGTCACCGAGCGCACCATGCCGAGGTCGGTGATCGGCCGGCGGATCTCCGGGTCGTTGACCGTGCCGAGCGCAGTCTGGATGGCCGATTCGATGGTGCTCGCGGGCGCCGACATGCATCCCATGCTATGCCTGTCCGGTGCTGACGGACTTTACCCCCGGGCGGACCCTGCGCCCGGCAAGGGCCGGCGACGGGTCGGGCGTCGTCGAGATCCTGCGGCGTTGTCTCCTCCCGACCCCAGATCATCCCAACCATCCGTCGTACGCCGGAGCCGTCGTACTCGCCGCGGTGGACGGCGAGATCACCGTGCACGAGGCGGTCGGCGACGCGCTGCGCTACACGGCCGGTCCGGTCGAGCTTTCGGAGGGGGAGCGGGTCGCGATGCGCCCAGACTCGATCTTCGATCTGGCCTCGATCACGAAGGTCCTCACCGCGCTGCTCACGCTGCACGACATCGAGTCCGGGCGGATCGACCCGCTCGCCCCGGTCGCCGAGTACCTGCCGGAGTTCGGCCGGCCCGCGGTCACCGTCGGGACGCTGCTCACCCACACCAGCGGCCTACCGGACGTGATCGACCTGGACCGGGTTGACGCCTCGGCCCGGCGCGCAGCCATCCCCGCCACCCCGCTGGTCGATGGGGTGGCACCGGGCAGCCTGTTCCGGTACTCCGACGTGGGTCTGCTCGTGCTCGGCCTGCTGCTGGAGCGGGTCACCGGCACGCCGCTCGACGCGCTGCTGCGCACCCGCCTCACCGGGCCGCTCGGGCTCGCGGACACCGGGTTCAACCCGGCCGGCGACCTCGCGGACCGGATGGTGGCGACCGAGGCCAAGCCGGTACGCGGCCTGCTGCGCGGCGTCGTGCACGACGAGAACGCCGCCGCGCTGGGCGGGGTGGCCGGACACGCCGGGGTGTTCAGCACCGCCGCCGACCTGGCCGTGGTGGCCCAGATGCTGATCAACGGCGGCGAGTACGGCGACACCCGGATCTTCGCCGAGGCGACCGTACGGCGGATGCTGGTGGACGCGAACGCCGGGCTGCCGGCGGTGGACCCGGACCACCGGCCGGGCCGCGCCGCGCACGGCCTCGGCGTGGAGCTGGACCAGTCGTGGTACATGGGCCGGCTGGCGTCGCCGTACACGTTCGGGCACACCGGGTTCACCGGAACCTCGCTGGTGGTCGACGTACCGCGCCGGGTCGTGCTGGTACTGCTCACCAACCGGGTGCACCCGGACCGGAACTGGGGCGCCACCAACCCGACCCGGGTCGCGGTGGCCGACGCGGTGGCCGACACGCTGGCCGCGCCTGATGCCGGCGCGGCCGGCCCGATCGTCTGACGTTTCGGGAATTCCGGACTAGGGGTAGACGCCGTACCCGCCAGGTGCGACGATCGTTAACGACGCCGCGCGCCTTGCCCCTTGAGGCGCGCGGCGAAACGCTTACCGGTGGCCGTCGCTGTCCACCTCGTCGTCGACCAGCCGCCCGCGCGACTTGCGGGATCCCCGCTGCCGCCG
>DASRRF010000297.1:0-10460 GCA_035695905.1 Micromonosporaceae bacterium
CACCCGCCCGCTGTTCGGGCAGGACGGGTTCGAGCAGTACGTCACGATCGCCGCGGTCCGGTCCGGCAACAGCGTGCCAGCCTGAGCGTCGACGTCCTCCTCGATCAGCGCGATCGCGCCGGGCAGGTGCTGCTTCGCGTAGTACTCCCCGCCGAGCGCGTCCACCACGGTCACCGTGCCCGCCGCGATCTCGGCCCGCAGTTGGTCCCGCATGATCAGAGCGGTCATCGCTCCTCCTCCAGCTAGATGGACTACAGTCCGGTTATGCCTCGGAACGCTACCGGACCGCAGTCCGCTTCTGCCAGGCCCGCGGCGGAACTCGTTGAGTTACGTACGTCACCGCCGAAGGAGCGGGCCGACGCGGCGCGCAACCGGGCCGCGGTGCTGGACGCGGCGGCCGCGCTCTTCCGCGACCGGGGGGTCGACGGCGTATCGATGGACGCGATCGCGGCGGCCGCCGGGGTCGGCAAGGGCACGCTGTTCCGCCGGTTCGGGGACAAGGCCGGGCTCGCCGTCGCGTTGCTCGACGAGCGGGAGCGCGCGCTGCAGGAGGCGATCCTGTTCGGGCCGGCGCCGCTGGGACCGGGCAAGCCGGCCGACGAACCGGCGGCGCGCGACCGGCTACACGCGTTCGTCGAGGCGTACCTGGACTACGCGCTGGCCCATCTGGACCTGGCCCGGCTGTCCGAGACCGGGTCGCCCGGCGCCCGCTACCGGATCGGCGCGTACCGCTTCTGGCACCGGCATGTCGCGCTGCTACTGTCCACAAGGGAGGATCCAGAGGCGGACGCGCATGCCCTGCTCGCCCCGCTCGCCGCCGAGCACTTGCGCGCCGTTTTGGCCGAGCTGGGTGTCGCACGGGTACGCAGATCCGCACTGTCCCTAGTGGACGCGTTTACCCGCTGAGCCGGGCCAGCTCCTCGTCCACGATGGACGGATCGAGCTTGCGGAAGACCGGCGTCGGCGGGGCGATCTCCCGCCCGGCCGGCAGCGGTACCGACTTCCAGCGCACACCGGTGGTGTAGTCCCCGGTGAGGATCGGGTAGTCCGGCCCACCGTCCAGATCGGACACCTGACGGATCTCCGGCATCGGGGTGTGTACGCCGGTGCCGCCGAGCAGTTCGTGCACGGTCTGCGCGGAGTGCGGCAGGAACGGGCTGAGCATCGTGTTCGCGTCGGAGACCACCTGCAGCGCGGTGTGCAGGATTGTACCCATCCGGTCGCGGTCGTCCTTCAGCGCCCACGGCGCCGACTCCGACAGGTACTTGTTCGCCTCCGCGACGACCCGCATCGCCTCGCCGATCGCCGCCTTCTGCCGGTGCCGCTCGATCAGTCCACCGACCGAGGAGAACCCGGCCCGGGCCGTCTCCAGCAGCGCCCGGTCCGCGGCGGTCAGCTCGCCGGCCGGCGGGATCGCGCCGAAGTTGCGCGCGGCCATCGACAGCGACCGGTTCACCAGGTTGCCCCAGCCGGCGACCAGCTCGTCGTTGTTCCTGCGGAGGAACTCGGCCCAGGTGAAGTCGGTGTCCTGGGTCTCCGGCCCGGCAACCGCGATGAAGTACCGCAGCGCGTCCGCGTCGTACCGGGCCAGGAAGTCACGTACGTAGATGACCACCTGGCGGGACGAGGAGAACTTGCGCCCCTCCATGGTGAGGAACTCGCTGGACACCACCTCGGTGGGCAGGTTGAGCGCGCCGAGCTTACCCGGCTCACCGCCCTTGTCGCCGTTGCCGGCGTAGCCCAGCAGCATCGACGGCCAGATCAGCGAGTGGAAGACGATGTTGTCCTTGCCCATGAAGTAGTACCCGCGAGCCGTCTCGTCGGACCACCACCTGCGCCAGGCCTCGGCATCGCCGGCCCGGCGGGCCCACTCGATCGCGGCGGACAGGTAGCCGGTCACCGCGTCGAACCAGACATAGATCCGCTTGTCGTCCCGGTCCCGCCAGCCGTCCAGCGGGATCGGCACGCCCCACTCCAGATCCCGGGTGATCGCCCGCGGTTGCAGCTCGTCCAGCAGGTTGCGGGTGAACCGCAGTACGTTCGGCCGCCACCCCTCGCGCGCGTCCAGCCACTTGCCGAGGGCCTCCGCGAACGCCGGCAGGTCCAGGAAGAAGTGCTCGGTCTCGACGAACTTCGGTACCTCCCCGTTGATCTTGCTGCGCGGGTTGATCAGGTCGGCCGGGTCAAGCTGGTTGCCGCAGTTGTCGCACTGGTCGCCGCGCGCGCCGTCGTACCCGCAGATCGGGCAGGTGCCCTCGATGTACCGGTCCGGAAGGGTCCGGCCGGTCGACGGGGAAATCGCGCCGAGCGTGGTCTTCGGCAGCACGTACCCGTTGCGATAGAGGGTGGCGAACAGCTCCTGGACGACCGCGTAGTGGTTGCCGGTCGTGGTCCGGGTGAACAGGTCGTACGACAGGCCGAGCCCCTGTAGGTCCTCCACGATCACCCGGTTGTACCGGTCCGCGAGCTCCCGCGGGCTCACCCCCTCCTTGTCCGCCTGGACCTGGATGGGCGTGCCGTGCTCGTCGGTCCCGGAGACCATGAGCACGTCGTGCCCGGCCATCCGCATGTACCGGCTGAACACGTCGGAGGGGACGCCGAAGCCGGAAACGTGGCCGATGTGGCGCGGGCCGTTGGCGTAGGGCCAGGCAACCGCGGCGAGGACGTGGCTCATGGCAGCCAAGCCTAGCCCCGCGCCCGCGGATGCCTACCGACCGCTCTTTCCTACCCGACACGCGCGCGACGCTGCGCTGGCCAGGCCGGCCGGCGGTGTCCAATGAAGACCGTGAGCAGTCCATCGGAGCCGGCCGGCCCGGCAGCGTTGCCAGACCTGCCGGCCGTCGTGGAGTGGGCCGGGCCGCCGGTTCTACCTGCGGACGAGGCTTGGGCCGGGCCGCCGGTTGGGCCGTGGGCCGGGCCGCCACGGCACATCCGGGTCGAGGACGTGGCGCTGCCCGAGCCGGCACTGCCGGCTGCCCTCCCGCCGGCTGTGTTCACCGCACCGGTGCCGGTACCCGAGCCCGAACATGAACTCGTGGTTGCTTTCCCGGTGCCCGCGCCGGCATCCCCCGGGGACGACCGGCCCGGGATCTGGCTTCCGCCGCAGGCGCCGGCCGTACTCCCCTCCGCCATCGAGGGCTGGCTCTCCGCGCCGCAGCACCCCGGGCGCCGCCGCGGCCCGCGGGTACGGCTGCCGGGCACGAAGCGGGCCAAGCCGCGCAAGGGTCCGCGGCGTGCCGGGCCGGCGCTGACCGCGCTCGTCCTGCTCTCCCTGCTGGCCGCCTTCTTCGCCTGGGTCAGCGTGGAACCGCTGTGGCTGGCCGTCGGGCACGGCGACCGGGGTACGGCCACGGTCACGACGTGCAGCGGCAGCGGGGTCGGCCGGCGGTGTGTCGGCGAGTTCACCGCGGCGGACGGTCAGTTCACCGTGAACCAGGTGGCCATGCTCGGTGTCGATACCGGCGAACGGCACGCGGGTGCGACGGTGGTGGCCCGGATGGTCTCCGCACAGAGCCGCACGTCGTACTCCGGCGACCGGATCAGCCTGCACCTGCGCTGGGTGCTCGGGCTGCTGCTGATCATCGCGTGCGGCCTGGGCATCGCGCTGGCCACCGGCGCCGCCCGGCTGGATGGGCGGCAGGCGCGGCTGGGCGCGTTCGTCATCAGCTTCACCGCACCACTACTCATCGCCATCGGATTCCTCGCGGCCAGCTTCTGAAACCGCTACGGCGTATACGTCGCGCCGGGACAGACCGTACTGCCTGGCGACCTCGGTGATGGCGTCGCGACGGGACGTACCCGACGCGTGGAGATTGGCGATCGCGGACCGCAGCTCCACATCGGACGGGCGGGCCATGGCGGTTGGCGCCCCCGCTACCACGAGGGTGATTTCACCGCGCGGCGGGTCGGCGCGGGTCCAGTCGGCCAGCGCGCCGAGGGTGTCCCGGCGGACCTCTTCGTAAAGCTTGGTCAGTTCGCGGCACAGGGCGGCCGGACGGTCGGGGCCGAAAGCCGTGGCGAGGTCCACAAGGGACGATGCGATCCGGTGTGGTGCCTCGAAGAACACCAGGGTCCGCTCCTCGGTGGCGAGCGCCGCGATCCGGGACCGCCGCTCGCCGCTCCTGCGCGGCAGGAAGCCCTCGAAGCAGAACCGGTCACAGGGCAGGCCGGAGACGGCCAGCGCGGTGGTCACCGCGCTCGGCCCGGGCACCGTGGAGACCGCAACTCCCGCATCGAGCGCCGCCCGCACCGCCCGGAAGCCCGGATCCGACACGCTGGGCATGCCACCATCGGTCACCACCGCAACAATCGCGCCGTCGCGGGCGGCCTGGATCAATTCGGGGGTACGGCCGGACTCGTTGCCCTCGAAGTAGGAGACCACCCGCCCGGCTATTACCACCCCGAGATCCCGGGCCAGCCGGCGAAGCCGCCGGGTGTCCTCGGCGGCGATCAGGTCCGCGGTGGCGAGCACGTCTCGCAGCCGATCCGAGCCGTCGGCGGCGTTGCCGAGCGGGGCGCCGAGCAGGATCAGACATCCACGACGATGCTTGTCATGCTGATCCGTACCCATCATCGGCCCCTCATGCTTCGCGGCTCCCAGCTTGGCAGCTTACGATCGGCGGCGTGACTTCGACGGCGATTGCGGCGCCCGACACCGGCGCGGACCGGATGGACCCCGGCGATCCGGGGGATGCCCGCGGGCGGGCGGCGCGCATCCCGGCAGTTGTCCGGCGCCGCCTCGCCCCGTTCGACGCGCGACTGGAACGGCATTCCTGGATCGCCGCATTCCTGGTGACCGGGATCGCGGCGATCATCCGGTTGGTCGGCCTGACCCACCCGCGCGGCAAAATCTTCGATGAGCTGTACTACGCGGCCGAGGCACAATCGCTGCTGCGGTACGGTGTCGAGTGGGACCTGGAGAACAACACCCCGAAGTACGTCGTACACCCACCACTGGGCAAGTGGTGCATCGCGCTCGGCGAGAAGATCTTCGGCTACAACGAGCTCGGCTGGCGCATCATGCCGGCCATGGCGGGCATCTTCTCGGTCCTGATAATCACGCGGATCGCCCGGCGGATGTTCGGCTCGACCGTGCTCGGGTGTGCGGCTGGCCTGTTGATGGCGCTGGACGGCCTGCATTTCGTGCTGTCCCGTACCGCACTACTCGACATCTTCCTGATGTTCTTCCTGCTGGCCGCGTTCGGCTGCCTGGTCATCGACCGGGATCAGCGGCGTCGGCGCTGGCTGGCGCTGATCGCCTCGGGCGCCGACCCGTCCCGCCCCGGCCGGGCGAACCGGCCGGTGTTCACGCTGCGGTCCGGCGGCTGGCGGTCTTCGGTCCCGTGGTGGCGGCTGGCCGCCGGGGTACTCACCGGATGCGCGTTCGCGGTCAAGTGGAGCGCGCTGTTCTACGTCCCGATGTTCGTACTCCTGATTGTGGTGTGGGAAGCCGGTGCGCGACGATCGGCGGGGGTTCGCCGGCCGTGGCGCGACACACTCCTCGACGAGACCGGCTGGGTCGTGCTCTACCTCGCCACAATCCTGATGGTGTACATGACCAGCTGGGTCGGCTGGTTCAGCACCGACGACGGGTACCTGCGGCACTGGATCGCCAGCCAGGGTGGCACGGAGCCGCCGGTCATCGGCGCGATGCTGAACCTGTGGCACTACCACGCCGAGGCGCTCAACTTCCACGACCACCTGCAGTCCCCCCACCCGTACCAGTCCTGGCCCTGGCAATGGCTGCTGCTCGGCCGTCCGGTGGCGTTCTACTGGACCAGCAACGGCCCGTGCGGCGCGAGCTCGTGCGCGGGCGAGGTGCTGCTGCTCGGTACGCCGGTGCTGTGGTGGTCGTTCATCGTCGTACTGCCGCTGCTGATCTGGTTCGGTATCGCGCGCCGCGACTGGCGGATGCCGCCGATCGCGCTCGGCATCGCGGCCGGCATCTTGCCCTGGATCCCGTACGCCTTCGACAAGCGCACGATGTTCTACTTCTACGTGCTGCCCGCGGAGCCGTTCCTGATCCTGGCCACGGTCTTCGTGCTCGGCGCGGTGATGTCCCCGGCACCCGGTACGAGAGCCTCGCCGGCCACGGCCGACCGGCGGATGGTCGGTGCCATCGTGGCCGGTGGCTACGTTCTCGCGGTCGGTCTGTGCTTCCTGTACTTCTATCCGGTCTACACCGGACAGGTACTCAGCTACGCGCAATGGCATGCCCGGATGTGGCTGGAGGGCCGCTGGATCTGACGGCCCTCCAGCGGTTCATGCAACGGCGTTGCCGTACATCTCGCCCAGCGGATCGGCGATCAGCTCCAGCCGCGCGCCGTCGGGATCCTTGAAGTAGATCGACGTCCCGCTCTCCCGCAGGTACTCCACCCCGGCCGCGTCCAGCTTGCCCCGCAACCGTTCCCAGGTCTGCGGTTCGACCGAGATCGCGATGTGGTGCAGGCCGCCGAGCACCTCGGCGTACCGCCCGAGATCCAGGCCCGGGAAATCGAAGAAGGCGAGCAGGTTGCCGTGCCCGATGTCGAAGAAGAAGTGGTTCGATCCGCGGTAGTCCCGATTCTCGAAGATCTCGGTGAGCGGGAACTCCAGCAGATCCTGGTAGAACCGGACCGTACGCTCCACATTGGACGACAGCAGGGCGATGTGGTGTACGCCGCGCGCGGTGCTCGCCGGCCGCTCGGCACGCAGGTGCGCGTCGCGGATCCGGCCCCGCTCTGCCTCGATCGCCTCGTAGTCAATCTCTGCCATTCGGACCCCCCGTACTAGATGCGGAAGAACAGGTTCAGGAAGCGCTCGGCGGCCGGCACGTCCCCGCGGATCGTGCCGAAGTTGCTCCGGCCGAACGCGGTGAGCACCAGACTGGCCGGATCGAACTCCAGCACCGCCGGCAGGTCGCCGACCTCACCGGGAGCGTAGGACATCCCCTCCGGTCCGGTGGTTACCCGCCAGGTACCGGCGTTGTGCCCGCCGGTCACCCGGATGCCGATCTCGGAGCTCGGCGTGTCCGCGGACGGCGCCGTGGTCGCCTGCCACAGGATGAACATAAAGGGTACGAGGATGTCCGCCGCGTCGCCGGCGATGGCGTGCGCCTTTCCGATGCCCTGCCGGATGTCCCAGGAGTGCACCGCGTAGTCCATCAGCTGGAACGTCGGGTAGAAGAACGCCGGCAGCGGACCCATGAACTTGTGGGTCACCACGAGACCGCCCCAGTCGTCGGCACCGAGCGCACCGCTGATTTCCATCATCTTCGCGAAGTCCGCCCGTACCCGGTCCATTGCCTCCATTGTGGACAGTGTGCGGTAGGCGCGCGCGCCCTCATCGAGGGTCTGCGCCATCGGCAGCAGGCCGAGTGGTTCGGGTGCGGTGGCCCGCCCGTGTGCCGCGTCGAATCCGACGAAGTAGCTCTCGGTCACGTCGATCAGATGACCGACCACATCCCCGGTCTTCCACAGTGGACACGCGGTCGGTGACTCCCAGGCGCCCGGCGCTTCGGCGAGCGCGAACATCTGCTCTGCCTCGCGGTGTACGACCCGCAGCAGGTTGTCCTTTGCGTCGTAGGTGGTGGCGTCCCATTCGGACATGGCGTACCTCCGGGGGTGGTGTTAAGCGGTGGGTCAATGCGGGGACGGTCGCCGCCCGTGGAAGGCGGCGTCGAGCAACGCGCGGATCGCCGGCCGGTCGACCGGCTCCACCGCGCAGCGGGTGGCCGCCACGTCGAGTGCCTCGACGGGCAGCCCGATCGCCGCCAGGCTCGTCGGCGCGCCGAGCCGTACAGCGAGGTCATAAAGTGCGGTCGGCGCGCTCTCCGCGCCCAGCAGGGTCGCAATCCGGCCACCCCGTCCACCATCCACTGTGTACGGTAGGAGCGCCGCGTGCACCTCGGCGTGCACGAGTCCGTAGTCGCCGCCGAGCACGTGGCACAGCCGGTGGTGCAGCCCGGCACCGGCGATCGCGAACGCCGCCCCGGCCAGGTACGCCCCGAAGAGCGCCTCGCCGCGGGCGTCCAGGTCGTCCGGCGCCTCGGCGCACCGGGGCAGCGCGCCGGCCAGCCGCCGTACGCCCGCCTCGGCGAACAGCTCGCCGACCGGATTGGCATCGGGTCGCTGCACCGCGCTCACGCAGTGTGCGAGCGCGTTGAGGCCGCTGGTCGCGGTGGTACGGCGGGGCAGGCTCCGGGTGAGCTCCGGGTCGTAGACAACCACCCGGGGCACCGCCCGCGGATCGCTTCGGGTGACCTTGTGCGCGCCGGTTATCCCGTACACCGGTGTCACCTCAGAGCCGGCATAGGTGGTCGGAACCGCGACGATCGGCGCCCCGATGGCCACCGCGACCGCCTTGGCCAGCCCGGTCGCCGAGCCGCCGCCGAGCGACACAACGACATCCGCACCTGCCTCGACGGCCCGCCGGCGTACCGCCACCGCGAGCTCTTCGGGCACGTGCTGGACAACCCGGTCGACGACCGCGACGAGCCGGTCGCCCAGCTGGTCGGCGAGGCGCCGGGCGGTGGCCGTCATCGACGCGGTGGCGATCAGCAGGGCACGGGTACCGCCCAGCGCGGCAACCTCGTCGGCCACCCGGCCGACCGTGCCCACGCCGAACCGGACCCGGCCCGGCAGGCCCGGGTGGATGAAGCTGGAGACGGTCATGGCGGCCTCGGTCCCGGCGGCTGCGCACCTCTCCGCGAGGCTAGCAGGGATACGCCCGCCGTCAATAATTGCTTACGCAACTTCCGGACCCCGCCCGCTCGCGCGACTTCCGGGAAGTCGCGGCTTCCCGGCGGCCGGGCACCGCGACTTCCCGGAAGTTGCGCCGGGCCTGGGCCGGGCCTTGACAGGGCTGTGACGATCGACGCATGAGGATCGCGGCGGCCCAGGTCCGGGCGCCCTGGCTGGATCCGCCGGCCTGCACGGCGAAGGTGCTGGACTTCCTCTCCCGGGCCAACGCGGAGGGCGTGACGCTGGTCGCGTTCCCCGAGACGTTCCTGTCCGGGTACCCGTTGTGGCTGTCCGCAACCGGCGGCGCCCGGTTCAACGACCCGCGCCAGAAGGCCGGGTACGCCGCCTATCTCGACGCGGCTGTGGAACTGTCCGGCCCCGAGCTGAGCACGATCACCGAGGCGGTACGGGACCTGGATGTCTTCACCTACCTCGGGATCACCGAACGGGTCGGGCACACCGTCTACTGCACGCTGGTCGCCATCGACCCGGCGCGCGGCCTGGTCGGCGCCCATCGCAAGCTGATGCCGACCTACGAGGAGCGCCTGGTCTGGGGCACCGGCGACGGCCACGGGCTGCGCGTGCACCCGGTCGGCGGGCTGGCCGTCGGTGGCCTGAACTGCTGGGAGAACTGGATGCCGCAGGCCAGGCACGCGCTCTACGCGGCCGGCGAGCAGCTGCACGTGTCGGTGTGGCCCGGCTCGAAGCGGCTCACCGGCGACATCACCCGCTTCATCGCGCTGGAGGGCCGGGTCTTCTCCCTCGCGGTCGGCGCCGTCATCGACTACGCCCAGGTGCCGGCTGGCTTCCCGCTACGCGACGAGCTACTCGCGCTGGCCGAGCCGACCGGCTACGACGGCGGGTCGGCGATCGCCGCGCCGGACGGTCGCTGGCTGGTCGAGCCCGTCGCCGGTACGGAGCGCCTCGTCATCGCCGACATCGACCCCGCCGAGGTCGCCCGCGAGCGGCAGAACTTCGACCCGACCGGCCACTATGGACGGCCGGACATCTTCCGGGTCACTGTGGACAGATCCCGCCACCCGGCCGCCCACTTCACCGACTGACGACTGCCTTCTGCTCTGCCCACCGTGGCGGGGCAGAGCGGCTCTGCCCCGCCACGGTGGGCAGAGCAGAAGGCGGTCACGGCAATGTACTCAGGAACGGGCGTACCGTCCGGGCGAAGTTCCCACCGTTGGTCACGTCCCAGTTGATGGACCAGGTCATCGCGCCGCGGATACCCGGGTACGTGTGCGGCGGGTGGAACGTGCCGCAGTTCGTACCGCGGGCCAGGCAGTTCAGCGCATTGTTCACAATGGACGGATCGACGATCCCGCCGGCGTTCGCCGCACCCGGGCCGGCCGGCAGCCCGAGCGCAACCTGGTCCGGTCGCAGCCCGTTCTCCAACTGGATGCAGGCCAGCGCGGTGAGGAAGTTGATGTTGCCCTGGGCGTACGCGAACATGTTGTCGCAGCCCAGCATCGAACCCGAGTTGTAGTACTGGGTGTGTACCACGGTCAGGATGTCCTTGATGTTCAAGGCGAGCTGGAAGTACGACCCACCGGTGGACTGCATGTCGATCGTCTGCGGGGCCATCGTGATGATGAGGCTCGTGCCCGCCTTCTGCCGCAACGCCCGCAACCCCTGCGCCATGAACGTCGGGTTGACCCCGTTCTCCAGGTCGATGTCCACGCCATCGAACCCGAAGTCCTGCATGAGCCCGAACACCGCGTTGGCGAACGC
>DASRRF010000298.1:0-3170 GCA_035695905.1 Micromonosporaceae bacterium
GTGGGCCGCCGGGGACTCGAACCCCGAACCTATGGATTAAAAGTCCACAGCTCTGCCGAATTGAGCTAGCGGCCCGCCGGTCAAAGGCTACCGGACGAGCCCGCCGCGGAGCTGTGTGCCGGGCGGTCGCGGCGTTCGTACCTAACGCCCGTGTCGCGGTTGGTTGCTGCGCTTCAGCCGCATTGTGTTGGCCTGGCCAACCGACTTGTTCGTACGGGTGGGCTTGAGCCGGGCCGTCGCGGCCTGTTCCTTGGCCCGCTCGTCGGGTTCCCGCTGCTCGTGCGAGCGGCGCCCGTGGTGCTTGCTCATCCACCCATCCTCACCGCTAGCGTGCCTGAGATCAGCCGAATCTGGCGGAAGGATAAGCAACCTAGCCCGGCGTCGAACGTATGTGCGAAGATGTGCGAGTGCCGGACGAGGGGACGATTCTCCACGCCGACCTGGACGCGTTCTACGCGTCGGTCGAGCAGCGTGATGATCCTCGGCTGTTGGGCCGCCCGGTCATCGTCGGGTCGGGCGTCGTGCTCGCCGCCAGCTACGAGGCCAAGGCGTACGGGGTGCGCACCGCGATGGGTGGGCGGCAGGCGCGGCTGCACTGTCCACACGCGATCGTGGTCGAGCCGCGGATGTCGGCGTACTCCAAAGCCAGCAAGGCTGTGTTCGAGGTGTTCCGGCACACCACCCCGCTGGTCGAGGGGTTGTCGATCGACTAGGCGTTCCTGGAGGTCGGCGGGCTGCGCCGGATCTCGGGTACGCCTAGCGAGATCGCCAGGCAGCTGCGCCGGGACGTCCGCGAGCGGGTCGGCCTGCCGATCACGGTCGGGGTGGCCAGGACGAAGTTCCTCGCCAAGGTGGCCAGCGGCGTGGCCAAGCCGGACGGGCTCCTCGTCGTGCCGCCCGACGGCGAGCTGGCCTTCCTGCACCCGCTCCCGGTCGAGCGACTCTGGGGAGTCGGCAAGGTCACCGCGGCCAAGCTGCGCGAGCGCGGGATCAGAACGGTCGGCCAGGTCGCCCGGCTCGGCGACGCTGCCCTGATATCGATGCTCGGGGTGGCCGCGGGCCGGCACCTCAACGCGTTGGCGCACAACCGCGACCCGCGGCCGGTGCAGGTCGGGCGGCGCCGCGGGTCGATCGGATCGCAGCGCGCGCTGGGCCGCTCGCCGCGCTCGCCGGAGGCCCTCGACGCCTTCGCCGCCGGGCTGGTCGATCGGGTCACCCGGCGGATGCGGGCGGCCGGCCGGGTGGGGCGGACCGTCGTACTCCGGCTGCGGTTCGACGACTTCTCCCGGGCCACCCGTTCGCACACGCTGCCCCGCGCGACATCACACACCCAGACGATCCTGCATGCGGTACGACAACTGCTCAGAACCGCACTCCCGCTGATCGAGCGCCAGGGCATCACGCTGATCGGCGTGGCGGTGGCGAACCTCGACAACGACGGGGCGGTCCAGCTGGAGCTCCCCTTCGATCAGCACAGCGGGTACGCCCTCGACGCGGCGCTGGACGCGGTCCGGACCCGGTTCGGCTCGTCCGCGGTCACCCGCGCCGTACTGCTCGGTCGCGACCAGGGTTTGGAGATGCCGATGCTGCCCGATTGACCCGAGGCAACCACAGCATCGCGGCGGTCAGGACGATCAGCGGTACGGTGACGTACATCGATGGTTGCGTACTGTTGATGCCGGGGTTTCCGATCACCACGAGGTCGGCGACGACCGCGAGGCTCTGCGCGCCGACCAGGGCGAGTAGCACCCGGCGGCGGGGATGGCGCCACACCGCGATGGCGCCCGCCGGCACCACGACCGGAAACGCGTAGAGCGCGAAGCGGCTCCAGTCGCCGCCGACCGCGAACTGGGCGAAGACAGGTACCAACAGCCACCACAGCCGCCCGCCGTGGCGCCTGCCGTGCCAGCCGAGCAGCCACCAGATGCCCAGCGACCCGGTGAACGCGTAGCCGAGCCACCACACCGGGTCGGTGGCGAGGTTCTTCGCGTACACAATTGTGGCACCGGCCACCATCAACTGGCCCGTGGTCGGGAAGCCGTGGGTCGCCATCGGCTGGCGCACCGCCCACTCCGCCAGCAGCGCCGGCGACATGAGCAGGACCACCCGCCAGGCCGCGGGCACGTCCAGCCAGCGGGTCCGAAGCCACATATACAGGGGTACGGCGAAGCCGACGACCGTCTCCCGGGCCAGACCGGCGGCCACCAGGAGCAACGCCTGGGCAGCACCGCCAGCCAGCCGTACACGAGTGCGGTCATCGACCACGCGGCCAGGGCCATCGCCGGACCGTCGATCAGGTACGGCTGGTAGAGGTTGAACAGCCACATCGGCAGCGACATCAGTCCGGCCATGCCGGTGAGCGCGGCGCCGTGGGTACCGCCGAGGCGGCGGCAGCCGAGGTAGACCGCGGGTCCGGCGCCGGCGAGTGCGGTCGCGGTGATCGCGCGGAAGGCGACCCGATAGTGGTGTACCCCGCCGATCTCGTTGGCCAACCAGGGAGTCAGCACCCGGAACGCGTACGGCGTGTGCGCGGACGCCTTCGGGTTGGCGGCGATGCTCAGGTAGTCGACGGTGTCCCCGGTGGCGACCTGCGCGTGCGGCAGTACCCCGGCGCCGCCGAGCGTCTCACCGAGCCCGGCGCCAAGCCCGACCGAGTCGACGGTATCGGTGCAGAACGGTATGGCCACGCCACACGTCATCGGCACCGATGTCGTCGCCGGCAGTTTCGTGCTGCCCATTCCGCCGGCTGGCGAACCATCTCCGACCAGACGATCAGCTACTGCAAGGCTCCCGCGTACACGATCGCTGTGGGCTTCAGCCCGGTGCCCGGCGGCACCGGAGACTGCGGCTTGAAGCCGCGGATCGAGGTGGTGGGCACATTTTCGGAGCGAATAGAGGATCAGAGCCCGCGCGAGATCACCCTGCCCGGTGGGCAACCCGCGTGGCAGATGTTCGGGTTGCCCGACGCCGCGCTCGGCCGGGTGCCCGGCTTCAACGTTGTGTCGCTGTATCTGCCGTTCCGGTGCCGCGGTCAGCATCTCGCTGCAGCCGGAGCGATGGTAGTCAACGGTTCTACGTACGGAAGCTTCATAGTCCCGGTCCTACCATGAAACATTGACGTTGCACAGGGGCAGCGAATAGGTTGCACACGTGGAAGACGACCTGTACCG
>DASRRF010000299.1:0-2127 GCA_035695905.1 Micromonosporaceae bacterium
GGTCGGTGTCCAGCAGCTCGCCGCGGGCGAACCGGGCGACCACCGACGCGACCAGCAGCAGCGCCGCGACGAGCAGGAGCACCACCGCGCCGGTCCAACGCAGTCCGCGCCCAGCGCGACCCCCCGGTGACGTCATACACCCGAGTTTGCACTATTTGTCCGACGGGCGACGCGAAACTACCGACTCGGTCTGTTGCGCGTCCGCAGTTCCCGCCAGACGTCCGCGACCGTGACCAACCGCTCCAGGCCGGTGTGCGCGACCCATCCGACGTCCGCGTCCGGCGCGGTGTCCAGCGCCGCCAGCAGGCCGCCCGGGCGTGGAGCGAGCACGTGCCGCATCCGCTCCGCGGTCCTGGGTGAAGTTGCCACCCTCCGGGAAGATGACGAACGCGTCGTTGTCGTCCAGCCCGGCGGCGAGCCCGCCGACCTCGGCCGCGAGGTCCACAGTGGACCCCGGGGCGATGAAGGCTGGAACGCCGGCAGCGGCATCAGCCCAGCCCGTTCTCGCGCAGGTAGCCGATCGTCGCGGCGTACGCCCGGCTCATCCGCCGCGCGGCGGCGGCCATGTCGCGGTAGGCCAGCGGCGAGTCGTCCCGCGCCGAGCCACCACCGGTCGGCAGCACGTGTACGGCGATGCCGGCCGGCAGCGCGGCGAGGTCGTACGCGAACCGGTGCCGCCGGGCGATTTCGAACGCCACCCGGGCGACCTCCCATGGCCGCTGCGGCGCTGCCAACGGCCGATCGATCCGCCCCACCTGCAACACGAAGGCGGTACGGGCGCCCAGGGTCACCGCCCGGCTGATCGGGATGGAGTTGACGATCCCGCCGTCCACAAAGTGCTCGCCGGCCACCCGTGCCGGTGGCAGCAGGCCCGGTACGGAGGCCGAAGCGACCACCGCGTCCACCACCGGCCCTGCGGTGAACCAGTGTTCGGCGGCCCGCTCGATGCTCGCCGCGCAGCACTGGAAGGGGACCGCGAGATCGGCGAACGTCCGTACCGGACCGAGTACCCGGCCCAGCGCCGACCGCAACGGCTCCGGCGAGTGCAGATGCGTGCCGGTACGGGCGAACCGGGCCACCCGCCGGGGCAGCGAGTCGCCGTAGACCGCCCGCGCCTCCGCCGACGACCACAGCTGGACCAGCCGGTCGGTGGCCGCGACACTCGGCTCGGTCGCGATGACCACGCCGTTGATCGCGCCGACCGAGGTGCCGACGATCAGATCCGGCCGTACGCCGGAGCGCAGCAGGGCGCGCAGCATGCCGACCTCGACCGCGCCGAGCACGCCGCCACCACCGAGGACGAACGCGATCGGGCGATCTGTCATGAACCTCATCCTGGCACGCCCGGCGGCGTTCGACCCGCAAGCGCAAACACTACCGCAAGGGGGGATTTGACCTCGCAACTACCAGGGTTAGACTGCGATCGTGCCAGCATATCGGATAGGCGAGGCGGCTCCGCTGCTGGGCGTCAGCGCGGACACCGTACGGCGCTGGATCGACGCGGGACGGCTGCCCGCCGCGCGTGACGAGCACGGACACCGCACGGTGGCCGGCGCCGATCTGGCCGCCTTCGCCCGCAGCCTCGCCGCCGCCGGCGAGGCGCCCGGCGGTGAGGCCGAGGCGCACCGGTCCTCGGCCCGCAACCGGTTCCACGGCATCGTCACCGCGGTCACCCGGGACACCGTGATGGCCATGGTGGAGATACAGGCCGGGCCGCACCGGGTGGTGTCGCTAATGAGCCGGGAGGCCGTCGACGAGCTGGACCTGCGGGTCGGCGCGCTGGCCTCCGCGGTGGTGAAGTCCACCAACGTCATCGTGGAGCGACCATGAGGTCGCGCATTCTCGCCGCGCTCGTCGTGGTCGCGCTCGGCGGCTGCGGTTCCGCAGCGCCGGCGAAGGGAGCTGGCACGGTGACCGTGCTCGCCGCGGCCTCGCTCACCGAGGTCTTCACCAAGCTGGGCAAGGACTTCCAGACCGCCAACCCGGGCACCACGGTGAGGTTCAGCTTCGGCGCCAGCTCCACGCTGGCCCAGCAGATCATCGCGGGTGCACCGGCCGACGTCTTCGCCTCGGCCAGCCCGGCGCCGATGCAGCAGGTGGTGAACGCCGGGCGGGCCGCGCAGACCC
>DASRRF010000300.1:0-1676 GCA_035695905.1 Micromonosporaceae bacterium
GGACCAGCTCGACCGGCGACGGATCGGCGAGCACCGGCCGGCCGAGCCAGTACTCGCCCAGCGCCGCACTCGGTACGCCGCCCTTGCGCCAGGTGATCCCGGGCGGCACGCTCACCAGCGGCAGCAGGTACTGCACCGACCAGGACAGCGCCTCCGCGCTGCGGTCCGGCCAGCGCTGCGCGAGCAGCTCGCGGATCTGCGGCCGGGTCAGCGTCGTATTGCCCAGCAGCGACCGGCCCACCTCGGCCAGCTCGGCCAGGTCCATGCCGGCGGTGGCCCGCCCCATCGCCGCCTGCCGGCCGCGGTCGAGCACCGGCTGCAACAGCGGGCGCAGGAACAGGAAGTCCGGCGCGGTGACCAGATGCTGGGTGGCGCGCAGCACCACCGCGCGGACCACCTGGCGGTCGTGGATGAGCGCGGACAGCTCCTCGTGCGCGAAGTCCGCCAACCGGGTCCACAGCCCGAGGTACGGCGGGTTGGGCAGCTGGGCCTGCAGCCCGACGAGGTGCCGTACCGCGTCCAGCGCGGGTATGTCGTGCCGGCGCAGCGGCAGCTGCCGGTCCAGCGTGGCGCGGTTGAGGGTACGCGGGTCCAGCCGGTCGCTCCCCCGGCGTGCGGCGATCACGCCCTCAGGTTACGTCCCGGCGCATCGCCAGGTACGTCCCGAGCAGCGCGAACCCGGCCCCGTACCCGGCCAGCACCAGGCCACCCTGCCATTGGAGCAGGAAATGCTGGTTGGTCAGCGCGGTGCCGACCAGCGCGCTGCCGGCCGGGCCGGGCAGGTAGAGCGTCCAGCCGGACAGCGCCGGGATCCGGGTGACGATCGGCTCGACTACGAAGAGGTAGATGAGCAGCCCGACGACGGTGGCCACCTGCTCGCGCAGCAGCGCGGCCAGGCCGACCCCGATCACCGCGTACACGGCGACCGCGAGCACGCCACCGGCTATCGTGGCAGGCAGCCCGTTGTCCACAAGGGACACCGGGATCGCCTTGGTGCGCAGCCAGGGTACGGATATCGCCGCGACCACCGCGGTGCAGGCCAGGCCGTACCCGGCACCGGTCAGGCCGTACGCGATGAGCTTGGCGAGCACCACCCGGCCGCGCCGCGGGGTGGACAGGAACGTGGCGGTCACCGTGCGGTGCCGGAACTCGCCGGTCAGCCCGATCGCCGCGAGTACCGCAACGAACGGTTGGGCCGCACCGGCCGCCGATGCGAACAGCGTGCGCTGACCGGCCGATGTGGACAGTGCAAAGGTGACGGTGTCCGGGTCGCCGGAGAACGCGATGTCCAGGCTGGCGAAGAGCGCGGCCACCGCCATCGAGGCGAGCAGCAGCCACAGCCACAGCCGGGTGGTGAACAGCTTGCCGAACTCGCCGGCGATCAGGCGGGCCACCTCAACTCCTCCCGCTGCCGGTGGTCAGTGCGAAGAAGACCTGCTCCAGGTCGGACTGCTCGGCGCAGAGCCAGAGCACCTCGATCCGTTCGGCGTACGCGAGCCGGCCGACCGCCTCCGCGGTGACGCCGGTGACCCGCAGCCGGTCCGGCCCGGTCGCCTCGATCCGCCCGGCGGGTACGCCGGTGCGGACCAGCGCGGTGCGCAGCCGGGCCGGCTGCGGGGTACGGACGTCCACCACCGGACCATCCACAGCGGACAGTTCGGCGAGCGCGCCCTGCC
>DASRRF010000301.1:0-9249 GCA_035695905.1 Micromonosporaceae bacterium
GCCGCAGCCGTGCGTCCAAATTGGACAGTGGCTCGTCAAACAGGAAGACCGCCGGGCGGCAGGCGACCGCGCGGGCCAGGGCGACCCGTTGCTGCTGGCCGCCGGAGAGCTCGGCCGGGCGTCGGGCCATCAGGCCGTCGAGGCCGAGCTGGGTGCCCACCGCGGCGGCCTGGGCGGCGCGGGCCGGGCGCGACTCCCGCCGGATCTTCAGCGGGTACGAGATGTTCTCGCTCACCGTCATGTGCGGGAAGAGCGCGTAGTCCTGGAAGACCATGGCCACGTCGCGGGCACCGGGCGGGAGCGCTGTTACGTTGCGCGTTCCGATGTGGACGGTGCCGGCGGTCGGTGACTCGAGCCCGGCGATCGTACGCAGCAGCGTGGTCTTCCCGCAGCCGGACGGTCCGAGCAACGTGAAGAACTCGCCGTCCACGATGGACAGCTCGAGCGCGTCGAGCGCCCGGACGTTGCCGGGAAACTCCTTGGTCAGGCCGGCGAGGGTGATGGCCGCCATCAGCTCTTGATCCCTCCGTGGAACCGGAACCCGTAGCGGCTCCAGGCGAGCAGGTACATCAGCACCACCGGGATCGAGTAGATCAGCGAGAACGCCGCGATCAGACCCAGATTCGGTGAGCCGCCTTCGGTGTAGAACGTACGAACCAGCACGGCGGCTGGTTGCTTGTCCGGGTTGCGCAGCAGGATGAACGGGGTGAGGAAGCTGCCCCAGACCTGGACGACCGTCCACACCGCGATGGTCGCCAGTCCGGGCCGGGCCACCGGCACCACGATCTGGCGAAGGATCTGCAACGGCGACGCGCCGAAGACCCGAGCGGACTCTTCGTACGACCGGGGGATCGTGTCGATGAAGTCCTTGAGCAGGAAGATGGCGGCCGGCAGCAGCCCACCGGAGAGAACGAGTACCACGCCGACATGCGAGTCGATCAGTCCAAGTTGGAAGATCAGGAGGAAGATCGGCACCATCGCGGCGGTGCCGGTGACCACGGACGAGAGCAGCAGCAGCACGTAGAGCAGGGCGTCGCGACCCGGCACCCGCGCCCGGGACAGCGCGTACGCGGCCAGCGCCGCCGCGACCACCACCAGGGCCATCGTGCCGAACGCCAGCAGCGTCGAGTTCAGCAGCGACGATACCGCGTACCGGTTGTGGCTGATCTCCGCGAAGTTGTGCAACGAGAAATGCCGCGGCGCGCGTACCGCGTAGGTCGGTGGGTCGTCGAACGGTGCGGACAGCAACCACAGCATGGGCAACATGAAGAAGACGGTGCCCACCCCGAGCACCACATAGAAGAGGATGCGCCTGATGAATGCCGTCATGCCGCCCGCCTCCTCACCCGCGCGGCCCGCAGGTACACCAGCGCCATCAGCAGGTTGATCAGCAGGACCAGCAGCGAGATGGCGCCGGAGTACCCCATGTCGCCGCCGACGATCGCGGTGTTGTAGATGTACGCCGCGATGATTTCGGAGCGGTGGTTCGGCCCGCCCGCGGTGAGCAGGAACGGGGTGAAGTCGTTGAATGTCCACAGTGTAATGAGCAGCGTGTTGCTCAGCGTGTACCGCCGGATGTGCGGGAAGACCACGTCCCGCAGCGTCTGCGCGCCGGTCGCCCCGACCAGGCGGGCAGTCTCCAGATGAGACGGTGGTACGGAGGAGAGCGCGGCGGAGTAGAGCATCATCGAGAACGCGGTGCCGCGCCAGATGTTGAAGATGACGATGCCGGCCATCGGGTACTGGATGAGCCAGGCCACTCCGGGTGTGCGGCCGAGCAGCTCGTTGACCGTACCGCCGTCGCGGTCCAGCATGGCGATCCATAGGAACGCGACCACCGAGCTGGGCAGGATCCAGGCGAGCAGGACGAGCGCCTCCAGCGTCCGCTTGACCCACCGGTGCACGTCGCGCATCGCCCACGCCAGGGTGAAGCCGAGCCCGTTCTGCCCGATGACCGCGGAGCCGAGTACGAAGACCAGCGTGAGCCAGAGCGACCGGTAGAACGTGTCATCGGTCAACGCCCGCTGCAGGTTGGCCAGCCCGACGAACGCCGGGGAGCGG
This sequence comes from Micromonosporaceae bacterium, assembly GCA_035695905.1. Lineage (GTDB taxonomy): Bacteria > Actinomycetota > Actinomycetes > Mycobacteriales > Micromonosporaceae > EFPC-2. The sequence continues at coordinate 2,062 of DASRRF010000301.1, forward strand.
GCCGAAGCACCGGTGAGCCGGAAGTTCGTCGCTCCAATGTAGAGCGTCCACAGTGCGGGGAAGATGAGGAAGATCCCGACCAGGGCGAGCGCCGGTGCGACGAAACCGACCGCGCGCAACCGGCCGAGCCCGACAACGTCGGTGGGGGTGGCCGGCGACGCCACGATCTCGCGCTGGCCGGCCACCCCCACCGAGGTCTCGTCAACGTCAACCGGAGGCAACCTTGCCCGCTCCGCCCACGAGGCCCTCGACCGTCTTCTGGTAGGTGGCTGCCGCGTCCGCCGGGCTCTTGCCGCTCACCACGTCCAGCGTGGCCTGCTGCAGCGCCTGGGAGACCTGCGGGTAGACCGCGAATCCGGGCCGGTACGCGGTCAGCGGGAGCACCTGCGTCGACACGAAGGAGAGCATCGGGTCGCCGGAGAGCACCTGGTTGTTCACGTCCTGCCGTTGCGTGATCCGGGCGTTGCCGGCCAGCTGAGCGATCGTGGCGTCCTTGGAGTTCATGAACGCAAGCAGCTCCCACGCCTGCTGGGGGTACTTCGAGTTCGGGTTGAGGACGTTGCCGCCGCCACCGGACATCGACACGAAGTCCTGGTTGCGGATCCCGCCGCCGGGCCTCATCGCGGGGATCTTCGCGTACCCGACGGTTTCGTTGCGGTCGGCCATCTTGGCCACGCCCTTGGTCGGCTCGACCACGCTGCGCCAGAAGTAGTCGCCCTCGAGCAGGATGGCGATCTTGCCGGCGGCGAACGCCTGGAACGACTTGTCCCGGCCCTTCGCGTCCTGCTGGAGCACCGGGTCACCCAGGCCGCCCTTGTAGATCCTCTCGTACACGCTCAGCACATCGCGTACCGCCTGGGTGTTGCCCTGCCACTTGCCGTCGGCGTAAATCTGCTGGCCGGCGCCGACGAGCAGCGGCAGTGCGCCCTGCATGGTGGTCGCCTCGCCCATCGCGGTCCCCGCGTTGAGCTGGATCGGGGTGACCCCGGGCAGCTTGGCCTTGAGCGTCTGCGCGGTGGTGAGGATCTCGTCCCAGCTCTTCGGTTGCCAGTCGGTCGCCAGGCCGGCCTGGCCGAAGAGCTTCTTGTTGAAGTAGATAACCCGGCCGTCGGTACCGGCGGGTACGCCGTACCGCTTGCCGTTGTAGGACATGTTGCCCTGGACCGACGGCGGGATCTGGCCCCAGCCCTCCCACGGCGTGACCTTGTCGGCCCCGACGATGTCCTCCAGCGGCTTGATGTACCCGGCGTCGGCGAACTCGCCGACCCAGATGCCGTCGATCGCGTAGATGTCCGCGCCCGACCCCGATCGCAGGTCCAGCGCTACCTTGCTCTTGTAGTCCTCGTCGTTCGCGCCGGACGGCTGGAAACTGACCTTCGCGGTCTTGCCCTTCGCCTTCTGGTCGTCGATGAAGTGCGGGATGACCCACTTCTCGATCCAGTCCGCGCCAGCCGCGTTCTTCCCGCCGGAGATCGCGTTGGCCGCGATCGTCAGGCTGAACTCCTTGGCGTTCGCGTTCTTGCCGCTGTCGTTGCCCGAGTCCTTACCCAGGCAGCCCGCCGTCGCCGCGGTGGCGACCAGCAGTCCGGCGAGGGCGGCCACCAAGCGGGTACGTTCGACGACGCGGCGTTTCGCGATGCTGCGATGCATCGGTCCTCCCCCGAACTGAAGAGACCGGCCGACGGCTCGGTCACTACGGACCTTGGCACGACGGAGTTAATATGTCTAGACCTGTTGACGAACTTGAGACAGGCCTGGCATGAGTACGCTCGGGAGCGATGACCGACGACACCCAGCGGCTCGACGACACCCAGCGGCCCGACGACACCGAGCGGTTTGTGCCGGAGCCGCCGAAGGATACCGGGTACGGCCGCAGCCCGTTCGAACGCGATCGAGCCCGGGTGCTGCACTCCGCCGGGTTCCGCCGGCTCGCCGCGAAGACCCAGGTGCATGTGGCGACCGCCGGCGCCGACGACTTCCTGCGTACCCGGCTGACCCACTCGCTGGAGGTCGCGCAGATCGCCCGGGAGATGGGCGCCCGGCTCGGCTGCGATCCTGACGTCGTCGACGTGGCCGGGCTGGCCCACGATCTCGGGCACCCCCCGTTTGGCCACAACGGGGAGGACGCCCTGGACGCGGCGGCCACGGCGTGCGGCGGGTTCGAGGGGAATGCGCAGACTCTGCGGGTACTCACCAGACTGGAGGCCAAGGTCGACGGCGCCGGCCTCAACCTGACCCGCGCCTCGCTCGACGCGACCTGCAAGTACCCCTGGCCGCGCCGGCCCGGTGCGCGCAAGTTCGGGGTCTACCCGGACGACCTGGCCGTCTTCGGCTGGTTGCGCGCCGGTACGCCGCCCGACGAGCCGCCCCGGCGTTGCCTGGAGGCGCAGGTCATGGACTGGGCCGACGACGTCGCGTACTCGGTGCACGACGTCGAGGACGGCGTGTACGGCGGGTACGTCACACTGCGCACACTGCTCGACGACAACGCCGAGCGGGCGGCGCTGTGTGTGGACGTCGCACAGGCGTACTCGGCCGAGTCGCCGGACGACCTCGCGGCGGTGCTCGTACCACTGCTGGCTGATCCGGTTCTGACGCCACTGGCCGGTTACGACGGCAGCCACCGCGGCCAGGCCGCGCTGAAGCGGGCCACGAGTGTCCTCACTGGACGGTTCGTCGCCGCCGCGGTCGGCGCGACCCAGGCGAAGTTCGGCTCGTCCGCCCTGCGCCGGTACGACGCGGACCTGATCGTGCCGCGGGAGACCCGCGCGCAGTGCGCTCTGCTCAAGGGCATCGCGCTGCGATATGTGATGCGCCGGCACGGCGCGCGGCCGTGGTACCTGCGCCAGCAGGAGATCCTCGCCGGGCTGGTCCGGGTGCTGGCCGACCGGGCGCCGGACGGGCTCGACCCGGTCTTCGCGCCGCTGTGGCGTGCGGCCGCCGACGACCCGGCCCGGCTGCGGGTGATCATCGATCAGGTCGCCTCGCTGACCGACCCGGCGGCGATGGCGTGGCACGCCGCCCTGGTGCCGCCGGCCGGGTGAACTGACGTCGGTGCCGGCGCGTGTGGGTTGATGGGCCGCCGACTTTAGGAAAGGCTATCCAACATGGCTGATGACCCGCGGACGTTTGTGATCATTGGCGCGTCGCTGGCTGGGGCGAAGGCCGCCGAGACGCTGCGCGAAGAGGGCTTCACCGGGCGGGTTGTGCTGGTCGGCGCGGAGACCGAGCGGCCGTACGAGCGGCCGGTGCTGTCCAAGGGGTACCTGCAGGCCAAGGATCCGCGCGACAAGGCGTACGTGCACGACGCGCAGTGGTACGCGGACCACGCCGTCGAGCTGCTGCTGGGCCGGCACGCCACCGCACTCGATCCGGCGGCGCACACGGTGACGCTGGACGACGGCGAGCTGCTCGGCTACGACAAGCTGTTGCTGGCCACCGGATCCCGGGTGCGCACGCTGGACGTCCCGGGAGCGGACGCGGAAGGGGTCCGCTACCTACGTACCCTCGAAGAGGCCGACGCGTTGCTGGCCGCGATGCGGGCCGGCGCCTCGGTGGTCGTGGTCGGCGCCGGGTGGATCGGCCTGGAGACGGCCGCGGCGGCCCGCACCCACGGCTGCTCGGTCGCGGTCGTCGAGGTCGACTCGCTGCCGCTGCGCCGGGTGCTGGGCGACGAGGTCGCGGGCATCTTCCGCGACCTGCACGTGACGCACGGCGTCACGTTCCATTTCGATACCGGGGTACGGGAAATAGGCGACCTTGATGGCCGGGTCGCCAGTGTCGTGCTGGACGACAGCACCGAGCTCGCCGCCGACCTGGTGATCGTCGGGGTGGGCATCCGGCCGGCGGTGGAGCTGGCCGCGGCGGCCGGCCTTCGGGTCGACGACGGCGTGGTCACCGATGCCGCGCTGCGTACGTCCGACCCCGACATCTACGCGTGCGGCGACGTGGCATCCTCGGAGAATCCGTTGCTGGGCAAGCGGATCCGGGTGGAACACTGGGCCAATGCGCTGAACGGCGGCAAGGCGGCGGCCCGTTCGATGCTGGGCCACGAGGTCGTGCACGATCGGGTCCCCTATTTCTTCTCCGACCAGTACGACCTGGGCATGGAGTACTCCGGCTACGTCGAACCGCACGGCTACGATTCCGTGGTTTTCCGCGGCGACCCGGCAACTCTGGAGTTCGTGGCGTTCTGGGTCTCCGGCGGGCGGGTGCTGGCCGGCATGAACGTGAACGTGTGGGATGTGGTCGACCCGATCCAGGCTCTGGTCCGGGCCGGATACGCGGGTACGGCGGTTGACGTGCGAAAGCTCGCGGATCCCGCGGTGCCGCTGGAGGACCTGCTGGCCTGATCGGCTAACCGCGTTCGTCCATTGTGGATGGCTCTCGCTACGTCGCGCCGTCGAGACCCGGTGCCGCGACCGGTAACCCTACCGAACGAGCGATGTCGAGCATGCGCTTGTCATATGAGACGAGCGAGTCGAGAACGGGCCCGATGATCTGGGCACTTGCAATATGAACGGCGTCGAGCGTTCGGGCGCCCCTCGGGAGCTGGGCAGCGGCGTCGCGGACCTCCTCGGTGACCAGGATCTCGGTGAAATCCTGAACGAGGTCACGCATGACGGTCGGGAAGTCGCCGACGCGATCCAGCGTCCGGACGGTCTCAACGAACCCGATCGTGCTGGTGGCCATCGGCATGCCCGGTCTCGCGGCGAGGAACTCGCGCAGTTCGAGGAGGTACGGGTGTCCCGAGACGAGTGTGACCAGCGCGGACGCATCGAGGTAGATCAACGGTCATCCTCAGCCCGCTGAGCGAGCAGGACATCCAGCGCAGACACATCATCCGGTACGTCATACCGCGGAGTGTGGTCGAGATCGCTGGTGGTCGTAGCCTTGAGCCTGATGGCTCCCTTCGTCACCAGGGGGGTATAGCGCCCTAGTGTCCCCGAGCCGGGCAGCAGCACCGCGATGACCTTGCCGTGCCGGGTCACCTCAAGGGTCTCGCCGCGCTCGACCCGAGCAAACATGCCGCTCGGGTTATACGAGAACTCGCGAACCGACACAATGCTCATCTGGTCACCTCTGGATGTACTTACAATAGGGCCATTGTACCTACATCATCGCATCGTGTCCCCCCTCGCGGGGACTACGCGGGAGGACCCGCGTCGAGGATGTCGAGGTACCCATTACTGGCTCGCCAGAGCGCGTCCGCCACCGGTTCCAGCTTGCCTGGCCGCCAGCGCCGGTCCTCGTAGGTGCGCGTGCATTCCCGCAGCCAGCGCAGGCTGACGGCCAGCTCGTCGTGCAGGCGTGCGCGCAACTCATCGTCGGTCGGGCCGGTCGTGCGGACGGATTCACCGCGGCCATCTCGTATCGCGGTCAGCACGTCCTCGCGCACTCCATCCACATCGGACCAGACCAGCGCCGGCCGGTCGATGCGGTGGTTCCACACCGGGACGTGCGCCGATCGCCACCAGGCCAGTACCGGGTTCGTGGCCATCCGGGTGGCGTTGGCCCAGTGCCGGGCACCGGGCGGATCGCTCCACCAGGGGACCGCCTCGGCGGGTAGGTCGGCGCACGGCACCACGGTGATGGTGTCGAGGTCGCGTGGCGGACCGAGGAGGTCGCCGACCACCCACAGCTGGGTCACCCGCAACGGGAAGATCGAGGAGGGCCGGCCGGCCATGTCCACGCAGGCCCGCGCGAGCGACTCGGCGTGGTGCACCGCGCGTTCCCATTTCACATGGTCATTGTATGAGGACTGCCCGGGGCCACTCGTGTACCGCCGGGTGCCGCGGTCAGCGGTAGGCGGCCGCCTGGATCTGGTAGAGCTCGGCGTAGGTGCCCGCGGCCGCCATCAGCTCCTCGTGGCTGCCGGTCTCCACCACCCGAGCCCCGTCGAGCACCACGATCTGGTCGGCCATCCGCACCGTGGAGAACCGGTGTGACACCAGGATCGTGATCCGGCCGTTCCCGTCGTGGCCATCCGCGGACTGTGCGCGTACCGCCGCGGCGTACCGCTCGAACAGGGCATGTTCGGTCTCGGCATCCAGCGCCGCGGTCGGTTCGTCCAGTACCAGCAGCAAGGGGGAGTCCCGCATGAACCCGCGAGCCAGGGCGAGCTTCTGCCACTGCCCGAACGAGACCTCGACACCGTCCGGCCAGGCCGCGCCGAGCTGGGTCTCCAGACCGGCGGCGAGCCGATCCACGACGTCGACGGCGCCGGCGCGTTCGACCGCGGTGCGTACCGATGGCAGATCCTCGATCCGGGGTACGTCGCCGAGCCCGACCGCCTCGCGGGCGCGCAGTTCGAACCGGAAGAAGTCCTGGAACGCCCCGGCGAGCCGGGCGCGCCAGTCCTCGGCCGGCATCCTGGCCAGGTCCACGCCGTCGACCAGGATCCGTCCCGAGGTCGGCGTGTAGAGCTGGCACAGCAACTTGACCAGCGTGGACTTGCCGGCGCCGTTCTCGCCGACGACCGCGACGACCGACCCGGCCGGCAGGCGTACGGAGACGTCCCGCAACACCAGGCGGTCCGTGCCGGGGTAGGCGAACGAGACGTGCTCAAGCGTGACTCCCCGTACCAACCGGTCCGGTACCGGCAGGTCGGCCGGCGCGACCATCGCCGCTGCGTAGTCCTCCAGCCAGGCCAGCCGGCGCGAGCCGTCCATCCAGATGCCGCGCAGGAAGCCGATTTCTCCCACGGTGGCCCCGATGTACGCGGACAGCCGCGCGCCGGCGGCGAGGACGAGCAGCACATCGCTGGATGAAGCGTGCAGCCCGGACGAGACGAACACCACGGCGCCGACGTATCCGGCGCCGAACACCGCCCAGCCGAGGGTGTGCCAGACCGCGCTGGTCCACCGCGCCGCGGAGACCATGGCGTACCAGCGTTCCCACTCGGCTCGGCGCCGGCCTACCAGCAGCGAGCCGATCCCGGTGAGCCGGACCTCCTTGCCGGGCGCCGCGGTGGTCATGGTGACGAACAGGTGGCGGGCGAGCCGGTTGGCCGGCGCGCCCCGCTCCTCCGCGGTCCGCTCGACGCCGGGGCGCCAGCTCGAGGTGAACACGGTGGGCAGCGCGAACAGTGCGAGCAACGCGAGGGCCGGGTGTACGGACATCAGCAACGCCACGGTCACCCCGAGCCGCAGGATCCAGCCGCAGGTGGAGAAGACCGACATGTACATG
>DASRRF010000302.1:0-1858 GCA_035695905.1 Micromonosporaceae bacterium
TGCTGCTGGCCGTGCATCCGAAACGCGGCACCACCGCGATGGACGCGATCGGGATCCTCCCGCGGTTCCGCGGGGTCGCGGTGCTGACGCGTGGGCGCCGTACGACACCTACACCGACGCGATCCACGCGCTGTGCAACGCCCATTACTCCGAGGTCTGCGTTATGCCGATATTGCGGCGGGTGGTGTTGGTGGGGGCCGTGTTCGGGCTGGCGATATCGGCATAATCAGAGACCTTCCAGGAATGTCAGCAGGCGAGCGGGGGGCCGGTAGCGGCCGGGATTGCCTCCGAGTGGGGTGGTCCGGTCGAGCGCTTGTTGTTTGAGTGCGAGGTCGGCGTTGAGGTAAGTCTGCGTGGTTGTCACGTTTTCGTGGCCGAGCCATAACGCGATGACGGTGATGTCGACCCCGGCGTGGAGCAGTCGCATCGCGGCGGTGTGTCGTAACACGTGCGGCGTGACCATCTTGCCGGTCAGGGTTGGGCATGTCGCCCGCGCGGAGGTGGTGTGGAGGGCGACGCGTTGGGTGAGCGCGTCGGCGCTCATCCGGGTGCCGCGGTTGGTGGGGAAGAGGGGATCGCTGGGTGTTCCAGCGCGTTCGGCCAGCCAGGTCCGGAGGACCGCGACGGTGGCCGGCGTCAGGGGTGTGATGCGGTCCTTGCGTCCTTTGCCGTGGCATGCAATGTAGGCGGCGGTCCCGAGATTGACGTCCTGGCAGGTCAGCCCGGTCAGTTCTGCGGCGCGTAGCCCGGTCTGGATGGCCAGTAGGAGCAGTGCGTGGTCGCGTCGCCCGGTGCGGGTGCGCTGGTCTGGCGCGGCGAGCAAGGCGTCGGCCTCGGCGTCGGTGAGGAACGTGACGATAGTGTGATCGTGGCGTTTAGTGGGAATCGCCAGGACCCGGGTGATGTCATCGGCGTGCTCGGGGTGACGCCAGGCGGCGTATCGGAACAGCGAGTGGATCGCGGCGAGGCGGGCGTTGCGGGTGGCGGCGCTGTTGTTCCGGTCGGTCTGGAGGTGGTCGAGGAACGCGGAGATCGTCGGTGCGTTCAGATCAGCGAAGTCCAGCTGGTCGGGGCTGACGGCGTTGCGCTTCGCGGTGAAGGTGAGCAGCAGCCGCACGGTGTCGCGGTAGGCGGCGATGGTGCGCGGGCTGGCCTGGCGCTGGCCGATGAGCCGTTCAGTGAAGAACGCCTGGACGGTGCCGGCGATCGCGGTCATCGCTCACCGCCGGGTGTCGCTGAGGCGGCGGGCGGCTTCGGCGAGCAGTTCCGGTGCGGCCGACAGGTACCAGTAGGTGTTGGCCGGCTCGGTGTGCCCGAGGTAGGTCGACAGCAGCGGTAGCCGGGCCGCGACGTCCCCGCCGTCGCGATACCAGCCGAGCAAGGTGGTGACGGCGAAAGAGTGCCTCAGGTCGTGCGGCCGCGGCCGGCATGCCCCGGAGCGGGGCCGCAGCCCGGCGCGGCGGGCGAGTTTCGTGAACGCCGCCCCGGCGCCGATCGTCGTCAGCCGGGTGCCGGCCGAGGACAGCAGCAGCGCGTCGCAGACCGGCCGAGGGAACACCGACTGGCGGAGAAGACGGTAGCCGGCCAGCGCGTCGACGGTGGAGCGGTGCAACGGGATCAGCCGCTGTCTGCCGCTCTTGGCGTGACGGACTGTCAGCACTGCTGCGGCCCGGTCGAAGTCGGTGTCGTCGAGAGCGACGACTTCACCGATCCGCATGCCGGTGACCGACAACAGCCCGATCAGCGTCTGGATCGTCGCGACACGCAGCGGAGTCCGCAGCCTCGCTGCCTGCGCGAGCATCGCCGCGACATCGGCATCGGAATACAGGTAGGGCACGGCCCGGCGGCTTCTGCCCGG
>DASRRF010000303.1:0-4144 GCA_035695905.1 Micromonosporaceae bacterium
CGGCGCAGATGATTTCGTACGAGGTTGCGATGGGTCTGTCCATTGTGGCCGTCTTCATGTCCGCGGGCACGATGGCCACCTCGCAGATCGTCGGGGCGCAGGCGCACGGCTCCCAGTTCTCCATCGGCGGGCTCGACCTGACCGCCCCCGGCTGGTACGCGATCCTGCTCCTGCCGAGCTTCGTCATCTATTTCATCTCCGCCGTCGGGGAGACCAACCGGGCGCCGTTCGACCTGCCGGAGGCGGAGTCGGAGCTGGTTGCCGGCTACATGACCGAGTACTCGTCGCTGAAGTTCGCGCTCTTCATGCTCTCCGAGTACGTCAACATGGTGACCGTCTCCGCGGTGGCCACCACGCTGTTCCTGGGCGGGTGGCGGGCGCCGTGGCCGCTGTCGCTGTGGTCCGGCGCGAACCACGGCTGGGTACCGCTGATCTGGTTCATGATCAAGGTTGTCCTGTTCATGTTCGTCTTCGTGTGGCTGCGCGGTACGCTCCCGCGGCTGCGCTACGACCAGTTCATGCACCTGGGCTGGAAGGTGCTGCTACCGGTCAACCTGGTGTGGATCCTGGTGCTCGCCGGCATCAAGGTCATGCAGGGCGAGAAGCTCTCCGGGACGAGCCGCTGGCTGATTACCGGAGGCGTCGTCGTGGTTGTCGCACTGGCGCTGTTCCTCTGGCCGGCGAAACAGGAAGCCGCACCGGCGGTCAGCACCCAGCCGGAGCCGGGCAGTTTCCCGGTACCCCCGATGGATCTTCAGGTGCCGGTGAGTCCGCGGGCCAAACGGCTGACCGCGGAGCGCGAGCCGGTCCCTGCCGGCACCACTGCCGAGAACACGGAGGTGTGATGTGGGCGCGATCCTGGACTCGTTCAAGGGCTTCGGGGTGACCTTCTCGCACATGTTCAAGAAGGTTGTCACGACGACCTACCCGGACAAGCCCGAGCCGATGGCGCCGCGGTTCCACGGCCGGCACATCCTGAACCGGCACCCGGACGGGCTGGAGAAATGCATCGGCTGCGAGCTGTGCGCCTGGGCCTGCCCGGCGGACGCCATCTACGTCGAGGGCGCGACGAACACCGAGGGGAACCGGCACTCGCCCGGTGAGCGGTATGCGTCGATCTATCAGATCAACTACGCCCGCTGCATCTTCTGCGGGCTGTGCATCGAGGCCTGCCCGACCCGCTCGCTGACCATGAGCAACGAGTTCGAGCTGGCCCGGGACAGCCGCCAGGATCTCATCTTCACCAAGGAGCAGCTGCTCGCGCCGCTGCTGCCGGGAATGGAACAGCCACCTCACCCGATGCGGCTGGGCGACACGGAGTGGGACTACTACGTGGGCGCGCTGACCAACCCGGGTACCAGCGCCGGAGCGGAGCGGGCCACATGAACAGCCTGCTTGCCGCGGCCGGCACCACGGTCAGCTCGGGGGAGGAATGGACGTTCTTCATCCTCGCCCCGCTCGCGGTGATCGGTGCGATCGGTACGGTGTGGGCGCGCAACGCTGTCCACAGTGCACTGTGGCTTGTCCTCACCATGCTCTGTCTCGGTGTGTTCTACGTACTGCAGGCCGGGCCGTTCATCGGGATGGCGCAGATCATCGTCTACACCGGCGCCATCATGATGCTGTTCCTCTTCGTGCTGATGCTGGTCGGGCGGGACGCCTCCGACTCGCTGATCGAGACGCTGCGCGGGCAGCGTACCGCCGCGATCGTGCTCGGCCTCGGCTTCGCCGGGCTCGTCTGCACGATGCTCGCCCGGGCGATGGGCAAGGTTGTCTCGGTCGGGCTCGCCGGGCCGAACGAGGGCGGAAACGTGCAAGGCATTGCCGGCCTGCTCTTCACGAAGTACGTGTTCGCCTTCGAAGTCACCTCGGCGCTCCTGATCACCGCGGCGGTCGGCGCGATGCTGCTGGCGCACAGCGAGCGGCGGCGCGGCGAGAAGGCGACCCAGCCGGAGCTGATGCGGCAGCGGTTCGCGCCGGGCAGCTACCCGGGTTCCAAGGCCGGCCCAGGGGTCTTCGCCACCTCCGACTCGGTGGCCACCCCGGCGTTGCTGCCGGACGGCACGCTGGCCGAGCGGAGCATCTCACCGATCCTGCCGACCCGCGAGCTGACCCCGGCCGAGTCAAGTCCTAAGGGGACAGACAAGTGACCGCTACCTGGTACGTGGTTCTCGCGGCCGCACTGTTCACCATCGGCGCGGTCGGCGTACTCATCCGGCGTAACGCGATCGTGCTGTTCATGTGCATCGAGCTGATGCTCAACGCGGCGAACCTGGCGCTGGTCACGTTCAGCCGGATCAACGGCACCCTGGACGGCCAGATCATGGCGTTCTTCGTCATGGTGGTGGCCGCGGCCGAGGTCGTGGTCGGCCTCGCCATCATCATGTCGATCTTCCGGACTCGGCGCTCGGCGAGCGTCGACGACGCCAACCTGCTGAAGTACTGAGGCCATCGATGCTGGATACCTTGTGGCTGCTCGTCGCCATCCCGCTGGTGAGCGCCGGCGTACTCCTGGTCGCGGGTAGGCGCGCGGACCGGTGGGGGCACTGGCTCGGCTGCGCCAGCGTCGGTGCCGCGTTCGTGCTCGGGCTGGCCGACTTCTTCCAGCTGCGCGACCGCAGCCCGCGCAGCTTCGAGCAGAGCCTGTGGAGCTTCATCCCGGTCGGCTCGCTCAAGGTTGACTTCGGGCTCTACTTCGACCCGCTCTCCGCGGTCTTCGTCCTGCTGATCACCGGCGTGGGCTTTCTGATCCACGTGTACGCGGTGGGCTACATGGCCGGCGACGAGGGGCGGCGGCGGTTCTTCGGGTACTTCAACCTCTTCGTCGCGGCGATGCTGGTGCTGGTACTCGGCAACAACTACGTGATGCTCTACCTCGGCTGGGAGGGCGTGGGTCTGGCGTCGTACCTGCTGATCGCGTTCTGGTTCGGCCGGCCCAGTGCAACCACCGCGGGCAAGAAGGCGTTCCTGATGAACCGGGTCGGCGATGTCGGTCTGGCGCTGGCCATCTTCCTGATGTTCACGACGCTCGGGACCGTGCAGTTCTCCGGGGTTTTCTCGAACGTGGGTCTGTTGAGCCAGGGCACCGTGTTGGTCATGGGTTTGCTGTTGCTGCTCGGCGCGACCGGTAAGTCCGGCCAGTTCCCGTTGCAGGCCTGGTTGCCGGACGCGATGGAGGGTCCCACCCCGGTCTCCGCGCTCATCCACGCGGCGACGATGGTGACCGCCGGGGTCTACCTGATCGCCCGGTCCAACCCCATCTTCACCGCGAACCAGACCCTGCAGACCGTGGTGGTCAGCGTCGGCGCGCTGACCCTGCTGATCGGCTGCATCATCGGCTGCGCGAAGGACGACATCAAGCGGGTGCTGGCCTGGTCCACGGTGAGCCAGATCGGCTACATGTTTCTCGGCGTGGGCCTCGGCGGTGCCGCGTACGCGCTGGCCATCATCCACCTGCTCGCGCACGGTTTCTTCAAGGCGGGACTGTTCCTCGGCGCGGGCAGCGTGATGCACGGCATGCACGACCAGGTGGACATCCGCCGGTTCGGTGGCCTGTGGCGGTACATGCGGATCACCTGGGCCACGTTCGGCGTCGCCTGGCTGGCGATCATCGGCATGTGGCCGCTGTCCGGGTTCTTCTCCAAGGAGCCCATCATCGTCTCCGCGTTCAACCGTCCAGGGTGGACCGGTTGGCTGTACGGCACCGCCGCGCTGGCCGGTGCCGCGCTGACCGGGTTCTACATGACCCGGCTGTTCGTACTGACCTTCCACGGCCCCAGGCGGTGGACCGAAGACATCCAGCACCCGCACGAGTCACCGCCGGTGATGACGGTTCCGTTGGTGCTGCTCGCGATCGGCTCGGTCGCGGCCGGCGCGCTGATGGCCACCCCGGTGCAGGGCTGGCTCCGGCCGGTCTTCAACTCGCCGGCCGAGGAGCCGGCGGTGCACCTGTCGCACGGCGTGGTGACCGTACTGTCCATTGTGGTCACGCTGCTCAGCGCGGGGCTCGCCTGGGCGTTGTTCCGCAACGGCACCGAGCTGGTCGAGCAACCGGCCGGCCCGGTGGTCACCGCGGCCCGGCGCAATCTCTACGGGGACGCGTTCAACGAGGCGGTCTTCGAGATTCCGGGCCGCTGGCTGACCC
>DASRRF010000304.1:0-2930 GCA_035695905.1 Micromonosporaceae bacterium
GCCGGTGACCCCCGACGCGCGCGCCTGCTGGCTTCGGTCGCCCGGCCACGCCGAGATCCGGCCGGTGGCGCTGTCCGCGCCCGGCCCCGGTGAGGTCCTCGTCCGTACCCTGTACTCCGGTATCAGCCGGGGCACCGAGACGCTGGTGTTCCAGGGCGGCGTACCGGTGAGCCAGTACTCCGTGATGCGGGCGCCGTTCCAGGAGGGCGACTTCCCCGGGCCGGTGAAGTACGGCTACCTCAACGTCGGCGTCGTCGAGCAGGGTCCGCCGGCGTTGCTGCACCGCACCGTGTTCTGCCTCTACCCGCACCAGACCCGCTACGTCGTGCCGGCCAGCGCGGTAGCCGTCGTACCCGAGGATGTTCCGCCCAGGCGAGCCGTGCTGGCCGGGACCGTGGAGACCGCGGTGAACGCGCTGTGGGACGCCGCCCCGCTGGTCGGCGACCGGATCAGCGTGGTCGGCGCGGGCATGGTCGGCTGTTGCGTCGCGGCCCTGCTGGCCCGGTTCCCGGGTGTCCGGGTGCAGCTGGTCGACGTCGATCCGGGCCGGGCCGGCATCGCGGCCGCGCTCGGCGCCGGGTTCGCCCTGCCGGCGGACGCCACAGCAGGCCGCGACCTGGTCGTGCACACGAGCGCGACCTCCGCCGGGCTGCGGCGGTCGCTGGAGCTGCTGGCACCTGCGGGCACGGTGATCGAGCTGAGCTGGTACGGGAACCGCGAGGTCCAGCTGTCGCTCGGCGGGTCGTTCCACTCCGGCCGGCTGACCGTCCGCGGCAGCCAGGTCGGCACCGTCTCGCCGGCCCGGGCGGCCAGCCGGAGCTTCGCCGAGCGCCGGGCGCTCGCCCTGGAGCTGTTGCGGGACCCCGCGTTCGACGCGCTGATCACCGGCGAGTCGAGCTTCGCGGAGCTACCCGCCGTACTCACCGAACTGGCCACCGGCAAGCTTCCCGGGATCTGTCACGTCATTGTCTACAGTGGAGGGTGAACCCGTGTTCAGCGTGACCGTCCGCGATCACATGATGATCGCCCACAGCTTCCGCGGCGAGGTCTTCGGACCCGCGCAGCGACTGCACGGGGCGACCTTCGTCGTGGACGCCACCTTCCGCCGCGCCGAGCTGGACGCGGACAACATCGTCGTCGACATCGGGCTGGCCGGCCGGGAGCTGAGCGCCGTGCTCGGCGAGCTCACCTACCGCAACCTCGACGACGAGGCGGCGTTCGCCGGGATGAACACGTCGACCGAGGCGCTCGCCCGGGTGATCGCAGACCGGCTGGCCGAGCGGGTACGCGCCGGCGCGCTGGGCGAGAGCGCCGCTGGGCTGGCCGGGATCACGGTCACCCTGCACGAGTCGCACATCGCCTGGGCCAGCTACGAGCTGAACCTATGAGCTCGGTGCACGTCGTCCTCCCCAACGACATCGACGACCCGGGTACGCCGAGCGGCGGCAACACCTACGACCGCCGGATCTGCGACGGCCTCGCCGCCCGCGGGTGGTCGGTACACGAGCATGCCGTGCCCGGCGGGTGGCCACGCCCCGCCCGCACCGAGCGCGCCGTCCTGGCCCGGGTCCTTTCCGGGGTACGCGACAACGCGCTCGTACTGGTCGACGGCCTGGTCGCCTCCGCGGTGCCGGAGATCCTGGTACCCGCGGCCGGCCGGCTGCGCCTGGTCGTCCTGGTACACATGCCGCTCGGCGACAGCGCGGAGGGCAAGGTCTTGGCGGCGGCTCGCGCGGTCGTCAGCACGAGCGCCTGGACCCGGCGGTTGCTGCTCGACCGGTACCCGCTGCCCGCCCACCGGGTACACGTGGCCACGCCCGGCGTGGATCCGGCCGCCCTGGTGCCCGGCTCGGCCGGCGGCGCCTCGTTGCTGTGTGTCGCGGCGGTCACCCCGCAGAAGGGGTACGACCTGCTGGCGGAGGCGCTGGCGAAGGTGGCGGACCTGGCGTGGAGCTGTGTGTGCGTCGGGTCGCTCCGCCGGGACCCGGGCTTCGTCGACCGGCTCCGCCGGCAGGTCGAGGGGTACCGGCTGGCCGACCGGGTGCGCCTGGTCGGCCCGCGCACCGGAGCCCGGCTCGACGCCGCGTACGCCGCCGCCGACCTGCTGGTGCTCGCATCGCGCGGCGAGACGTACGGGATGGTGGTCACCGAGGCGCTGGCGCGCGGGATCCCGGTCCTGGCGACCCGGGCGGACGGGCTGCCCGAGGCCCTGGGCCACGCGCCGGACGGCAGCCCGCCGGGAGTGCTGGTGCGGCCCGGCGACCCGGCGGCACTGGCCGGCGCGGTGCGCCGCTGGCTCAGCGATGCCGACCTGCGCCAGCATCTGCGACGCTCCGCCCGGGCACGCCGGAGCACGCTCACCGGCTGGCCGGCGACGGTCGAGCAAGTATCGAAAATCTTGGATATGGTACGCGAATGAGCGAGGTCGTCCGGGTCAGCGCGGAGTGGCTGGCGCTCCGGGAGCCGGCCGACGCGGCGGCCCGCGCAGCCGAACTCGTCGAAGAGGTTCGCCACCACCTTGGACCCGCTCGACCCGTGGTGATCCACGACCTGGGCAGCGGTACCGGGTCGATGGCGCGGTGGCTGGCTCCCCGGTTGCCCGGCGCACAGCATTGGATCATGTACGACCGGGACGCCGACCTGCTGGCTTGCGCCGGGACCAGCATGATCGATACCGCCGCCGACGGCGCACCGGTCACCGTGCAGACCCGGCAGCGCGACATCACCCGACTGACCGGCGCCGACCTCGCTGGCGCCGGCCTGATCACCGCGTCCGCGCTGCTGGACATGCTGACCGCCGAGGAGCTCGAGCGGGTCGTGGCCGGCTGTGCCGCCACCGGTTGTCCGGCGTTGCTGACCATCTCGGTGGTCGGCCGGGTGGACCTGACCCCACCCGATCCGCTGGACGCGGAGATCGCCGAGGCGTTCAA
>DASRRF010000305.1:0-4015 GCA_035695905.1 Micromonosporaceae bacterium
GCGGTTCGGCTGGGAGGGTGACGAGCTGATGCCGGCCGAGGAGCGGTACCTGTTGCACGGGCTGGTCCGCGCCGCGCACGCGGACGGCCGGCGGGTCCGGTTCTTCGGCATCCCCGGCCGGTCGCGCCGGGCCCGGCTGGCGTTCTGGCGGGAGCTGGCCGCGGCCGGGGTTGACCTGATCGGCACCCGCGATCTCGGCGCGCTACCCCGCTTCCTGCGCCGCGAGCGGCTCCGGTACGCGATGATCGGTCGATGAAGTCCGTTTCCGAGCTGCTCCGGGTCGGTCCCGGGCCGGTGGATCTGTCGGCGATCGACCCGCGCGGCACGCCCGGTCTTCCGGGCCGCAAGAGCGATCCCAAGGCGTGGTCCCGCACCGCGCTGGATGAGCTCGGTCCGCACCTCGGCGACCTGCAGCAGCGCCTGTACGCGGAGGCGAAGAAGACCGGCTCCCGGCGGCGGGTGCTGCTCGTGCTGCAGGCGATGGACTGCGGCGGCAAGGACGGCACGATCACACGGGTGGTCGGCGAGCTGAACCCGCTCGGCCTGCGCATCGTGGGCTTCGGGCCGCCGACCGCGGAGGAGTTGTCCCACCACTTCCTGTGGCGGATCCGCAACGCGCTGCCGCCAGACGGATATGTGGGCATCTTCAACCGCTCGCATTACGAGGACGTGCTGGTGGTCCGGGTACACGGGCTGGTACCGGCGCGCACCTGGCGGGCCCGGTACGACCAGATCAACCGGTTCGAGCAGGGGTTGATCGAGGACGGCGTCACGCTGGTCAAGGTGATGCTGCACATCTCGTACGAAGAACAGGGCCAGCGCCTGCTGGAGCGGCTCGACGACCCGACGAAGTACTGGAAGTACAACCCCGCGGACGTGAACGAGCGCGAGCGCTGGGCGCAGTACCAGCAGGCGTACGCGGATGCGCTGACCCGGTGCTCGACGCCGGTCGCGCCGTGGTACGTCGTACCCGCGGATCGGAAGTGGTACCGCAACTGGGCCGTCGCGCACCTGCTGAAGGAGGCGCTGGAGGGGTTGGATCTGGCCTATCCGGAGCCCGACTTCGACGTGGCCGGCGAGCGGCGCCGGCTGCTCGCTAGCATTCCGCACAAGTGATCCCTGAGTGAACGAGGTCGCGCAGTGAAGTTCTCTCTCCGGCCCACCGAGGGCGCGTTCTACGACTACTTCACCCGGGCCGCGGAGAACCTGGTCCGCGGCACCGCGTTGCTCAACGAACTGGCCCTGCAGGGCGCGGATGTGCAGTCGATCAGCGAGCGGCTGATCGAGGTCGAGCACGACAGCGACCAGATCACCCACGAGCTCTACAACAAGATCAATACAAGCTTCGTCACGCCGTTCGACCGGGAGGACATCTACCGGCTCGGTTCCGGGCTGGACGATGTGATGGACCACCTGGAGGCGGTCGGCAGCCTGATTTACCTCTACGGGCTGACCAAGCTGCCCACCCTGCCGCGGGAGATGCACGAGCTGGTGGATGTGCTGGACCAGCAGGCGAAGGTCACCGCGGCGGCGATGCCCCGGCTGCGTTCGATGAAGGACCTCAAGGAGTACTGGGTCGAGACGAACCGGCTGGAGAACGAGGGCGACCGGATGTACCGGATGCTGCTGGTCCGGCTCTTCTCCGGCGAGTACGACGCATTGACCGTACTCAAGATGAAGGAGGTCGCCGACGAGCTGGAGGCCGCCTGCGACGCCTTCGAGCACGTGGCCAACACCGTCGAGACCATCGCGGTGAAGGAGTCGTGACACCACAACTGGCCGCGGTGATCGCGGTGATCGTGGTGGCGATGGTGTTCGACTACACCAACGGCTTCCACGACGCGGCGAACGCGATCGCGACGTCGGTATCCACCCGGGCGCTCACCCCGCGGGTCGCGCTGCTCGTCGCCGCGGCCGGAAACTTCGTGGGTACACACTTCGGCGCGAAGGTCGCCAAGACCGTCGGCGATGGCCTGGTGATCCTGCCGCCCGGGCTGGCCAGCCTGGGCGTCGTCTTCGCCGGCGTGATCGGCGCGATCGCCTGGAACCTGCTGACCTGGTGGCTCGGCCTGCCCTCGTCGTCCTCGCACGCGCTGTTCGGCGGGCTGGTCGGCGCGACCCTGTTCGCCGCGAACGGGGTGGTGCAGTGGAAGAACATCGGCCAGAAGGTGATCATCCCGATGGTGCTCTCGCCGGTCGTGGGGTTCATCCTCGGTGCCATCGTGATGCTGCTGATCACCTGGTTCATCTTCGGGCTGACCCGGCTGAGCAAGGACGGCTCACCGCACCCGGGCCCGCTGAACCGGACGTTCCGCTGGCTCCAGGTGGGCTCCGCGACCGCGATGGCGGTCGGCCACGGCATGCAGGACGCGGCGAAGACCATGGGCGTCGTGGTGTTGGCCCTTTACACCGGCGGGTTCCAGGACAGCAAGACGGATATCCCGCAGTGGGTCTACTACACCTCGGCGACCGTACTCGCGCTCGGCACGTACGCGGGTGGCTGGCGGATCATCCGTACCCTGGGCCGGCGGATCATCCACTTAGGACCGCCGGAGGGCTTTGCCGCGGAGACCGTGGCCAGCTCGGTGTTGTACTACAACGCACTGGTACTCGGTGCGCCGATTTCCACCACGCACACCATCACCTCGGCGATCATGGGGGTCGGTGCGACCAAGAAGCTCTCCGCGGTGCGCTGGGGTGTCGCCGGCAACATCGTGACCGCCTGGATCCTCACCTTCCCCGGCGCCGGGCTGATCGCGTGCATCGCGTACTTCCTGGTCCGCCCGATCTTCTCGTAACGCGTCTACGGGTACTCGACGCCGATCTGGACCCGTAACGCATCCAGGATCGCGAGGACCTCGAGGGTCGTGTCCAGCGGGACGAGCGGGCTCTCCAGCAGGCCCTCGCTCAGGCAGCGGCCCACCTCGCCGGCCTCGATGTGATAGCCCCAGCCATCGATCGGCGCCTCGATCACATCCGGCTCGGCGGCGCCGCGCCGGTGCACGGTCAGCCACTGCGGGCGGTGGAAGCCGGGCGGCAGGTCGATCCGCCCGTCGGTGCCGGTGACGCTCGCGGTCCCCGGCGTCGCGCCGACCATGCCACAGTGCAGCACGGCCATCGCGTTCGGGTAATCGAGAATCACCGCCGTGTTCTGGTCCACCCCTTCCGGCGTGAGCGACGCCGTGGCGGTCAGCCGCACCGGGTTGCCGAGCAGCAGGTGGGCGAGGCTGACCGGGTAGATGCCGAGATCCAGCAGCGCGCCGCCGCCGAGCGCGGGATCGCGCAGCCGGTGCTCCGGCGGGAACGGCCCGGCCAGCCCGAAATCCGCCTGGACCGTGGTCACCTCGCCGATCGCGCCGGCATCGACCAGCTCGACCAGCCGCCGGATCCCCGGCAGGCAGCGCATCCACATCGCCTCCATAAGGAAGGTGCCGCGGCTGCGGGCCGCGGTCACCAGGTCCTTTGCCGCGGGTACGTCCAGAGCCATCGGTTTCTCGACGAGTACGGCCTTGCCGGCTTCGATGCACTCCAGCGCGGCGGCGACGTGGGCGGAGTGCGGGGTGGCCAGGTAGACCACGTCGACCTCCGGGTCGGCGGCCAGCTCCGCCCAGGAGCCGTGGGCGCGTGGAATGCCGTACCGCTGGGCAAAAGCCTGCGCGGCGGCGGCCGTGCGGGATCCGACCGCGACGGCCTCGGCGCCGGGCAGTAGCGCCAGGTCTTCGGTGAACTTTGCCGCTATCCCGCCCGTGGCGAGGATCCCCCAACGCACAACCATGCCGTGCATCGTAGGCTCGATGTCATGGCACACAGCGCCTACCTGATCGATGCGGTACGCACCCCGTTCGGCCGGCACCGTGGCGGCCTGTCCGGTATCCGTACCGATGACCTCGCCGCCCTGCCGATCGCCGAGCTGGTCCGCCGGCACCCCGGCCTGGATCCGACCAGGATCGAGGACGTGATCCTCGGCGACACCAACGGTGCCGGCGAGGACAACCGCAACGTGGCGCGGATGGCG
>DASRRF010000306.1:0-2116 GCA_035695905.1 Micromonosporaceae bacterium
CCGACATCGGCGCCGAGCTCGTCGAACGATCGCTGGCCAACTCGCTGTCCCGGCTCACCGCCGAGCAGCTCTTCGAGCGGCTCAGCGCCTTCAGCCTGCGCGACTTCGCGGCCCGGCAGATCGCCGAGACCACGTTCGGCCGCGAGCTGTTCCGGTACTTCGCGGCCCGGATGGCGTTCGGCGTCGGGCTGATGGGCGGCGGCGACTTTCTCGCCCAGCTGGCCGAGGTGCTCGGCGGGCACCGCGCCGACTTCGACTGGGGCGAGGTCGGCCTGCGCAGCTTCGAGGGTGCCGCGTTCGGCGCCGGCATGTGGGGCGGCTTCCTCGGCCACATGCTCGGCGGCGGCCTGATGGGCGGGCTGGTGGCCGGCGGCGAGAGCCACGGGGACCTCGACGCGATGCTGCACGGGGCCGTGCAGGGCGCCGAGGCCGGCGCGGTCTTCGGCACGATGAACCGGCTGCAGACCATGCGGGTCAACGTCGAGATGCCGATCGGTACGGAGGTACACGCGCTGCCCTCCGAGCGCGGTGGCCTGATCGTCCGCGCTTTCGACCGGAACACCGGCACCGGGGTGGTGCTGACCGACATCAAGGGCATCGCGTTCGAAACCAGGGACGAGATGGGCAATGTCGAGACGGCCGGGTACAGCGACCGCTTCGTCAACGACCCCAGCATCGGCAAGCTGGCGAACCTGCTGCGTGCGGTGGACGTCGACGTGGACCGGGGTACCACGGTCCACGACGACGGGTTCGTCCGCGAGTCGCGCCCGTACGAGCCGGCCATGGCCCAGCTGCCGGCGATCGACGCGCCGCCGCGGCAGGTGGTACCGGTGGCCGGCGGCGGGGACGGTGGTGGCGGTCCGCGGACGCCGACCACGCTGCGGCCGACCGAGCCGACCAGGTCGCCGGAAACTCCGGGCGGCGAGCACGGTGACCAGCCGGGGGCCCAGCACGACACCGGCGGGCCGGACCTGTTCACCGGCGCGAAGATCCGCCCGATGGACGACTTCACGGCGTTCGACTGGGCCGACCAGGCGTACGACCGGTTCCGCGGTAACGACACCGACGTCGGGGCCATCGCGGCGAACCTGTCCGACGTACCGCGACCCAGCGAGACGGTCGGCTTCACCCCGGCGGAAGTCAGCCAGATCAAGAACCACCTGATGGTCGAGACCCACCTGCTCGACGACTACCAGGGCGGCGTCATCGAGCAGCGGTTCGACTCCAGCCCGGACATCGCGGAGGCATGGATCCGGCTGCGCGAGGGCCACTGGCTCCCGGAGGATCTGGTACTGCTGGAACATGAGCTGACCGAGTCGAACTACCTGCAGGCGCACCCCGGTGCCACGTACCGTGAAGCGCACACCTTCGCCAACGAGCGGTACAACTGGGCCGACATCGCGCCCGAGCGCACCGGCGAGGATCTGGATACGTCGTGGGGACAGGAGCGGTCCGGTGGCGATACTTCTGGACTTCAAGAAGGTCCGGGAAGACAGACAGGAGGTCGAGTACCTCTTCGGGTTCCCGGAGATGACCCGCAGCCTGGTCATCACGAAGTCGGACCAGGCGGGGACGCCGTCGGACGGCAACCGGGACCGCGACTTCTCGGCCGTACTGGTGAAGATAGTGCGTTCGTACCGCAGCCTGGAGAGCTGGCCGGAACAGGGTTCGTACGCGGCCTAACCGCCAGTGGGCGGATCCCGTACGAGCTCGTACCGGTCGAGCCGACCGAGGTCGGGCCCGTGCTCGAGGTGCCCCACAGCGTGGCGGACACCATCGAAGCCCACCTGGCCGACCTGCTGCGCGGGCAGCCACCGGGCGATCCGGACCTTCCCTACCTGGCGGTCTGGGATCCGCAGTCGCAGACCATGCTCGTGCGCTACCCGGACGGCCTCGGGGTGCGCGTCGTGCTGCAGGTCAACTCGGCGCTGCCGGCCGGCCACCCCACCGTGCTGCGACCCGCGCTGGTGCCGGCCGAGCACGGCTGGGTGCAGGCAACCCCGGCCGGGGTCGTGCTACCCGCGCACGCACCGGTGGATCCGGCGGCCCGCGAGACGGCCGTCCGCGACCAGCTGACCAACGCCTGGCGCACGCTGTACCGCGAGCTGACCCCGCT
>DASRRF010000307.1:0-3216 GCA_035695905.1 Micromonosporaceae bacterium
GGGTCGCAGCTCTACGGCCAGAACTGGACCACGGCGCAGTTCGCCGCCCGGTTCGCCCCCACGGCGCAGACCGTGGAACAGGTGCGGGCCTGGCTGGCGCGCAGCGGCCTACGGGTCGGTGAGGTGTCCAGCAACGGCCACTTCGTGGCGGCCACCGGATCGGTGCGCCAACTCGAAGCCGCCTTCCACACCACACTGGGGATCTACCGCCATCCCAGCGGGGCGCGGCTCACCGCACCGGCAAGCGCGGTCGAGGTGCCGCGCCGGCTACGGGCCAGCGTGACCGCGGTGGTCGGGCTGGACGACTCCGGTCGGCTGGTGCGCCCCGCGCACGACCTGTCCCGGCTGCGCCCGGCCGCGCAAGCCGCGCAGGACGGACAGTTCTGCGCCCGGTTCTGGGCTGAGTTCAACAACGCGGCCGTGCCACAGAAGTACCCGGCGGGCAGCCAGTCCAACGTTATGTGCGGCTACACCGCCCCGGTCGTGCGCGGCATCTACGGCCAGACCAACGCGAACACCGGAGCCGGGCAGCAGGTCGCGATCACCGGCAGCTACAACCTCACCTCGGCCGAGGCCGACACCAACCGGTGGGCCACCCAGTCCGGTGCGTCACCCCTGCAGGCCGGGCAGTACCAGGTCGTTGCGCCGCCCGGCGGCTACCGGGACAACCCGAACTGCGACGGACCCGCGGCGTGGGCCGCCGAGCAAGCCATGGACCTGCAGGCGGTACACACCATGGCCTCGGCAGCGATGGTGACCTGGTATGCCGGGGCGGACTGCACCGACAACTACAACGCGCTCAACCGCGCCGTCGCGGAGAACAAGGCCAGCATCATCAGCAACTCCTGGGGAGCGCCCGGCGAGAACATCGTCCCCGCCGCCGTGCGGGATCAGGTCGGCGCGATCCTCGTCCAAGCGGCGATCCAAGGGCAGAGCGTGCTGTTCGCCAGCGGCGACACCGGTGACACCACCGGAACCGCCGGGCGTGGCACCCCGCAGTTCCCGGCCTCGCATCCCTGGGCGACCGCGGTCGGCGGCACCAGCGTCGCGGTGGGCAGCGACAACCGGATCGTGTTCGCCACCGGCTGGGAGACCTCCGGCAACACCCTGGTCAACGGGGCGTGGCAGCCGCAACAGGACGCGGATGGGCCATTCGCCGGCGGCGCCACCGGCGGCCGGAGCTCGATCTATGCCGCGCCGTCCTACCAGCGCGGTGTCGTCCCAGACAGCTACGCGCAGGGCAAGAGGACCGTGCCGGACATCAGCGCGCTGGCCGATCCCTACACCGGCATGGTCATCGGCGTGAGCACCAGCAGCGGGTTCTACTTCGGACCCGGCGGCGGCACCTCGCTCGCCTCACCGCTGCTCGCCGGGATGCTCGCCAACGCCCAGCAAGCCAAGGGCGGCAACCGGCTCGGCTTCCTCAACGGCGCCCTCTACGCCTTGCGCACCAACAGCTCGGCCATCGTCGACATGACGCCGCACGCGGCCGGCATGTGGACCTCCGCGATGGGCTCCTTCGGTGGCGTCAGTACCCCCACCGAGCCGGGTGACTACCTGCTCGACCTCGACGCCAAACCGCAATCCCTGCAGTCCGGTCCCGGCTGGGACCCCGTGACTGGTGTCGGAACCCCCGGCACCGGGTTCGTCAGCGCAATCGCCAGACGCTGACGAACATCCCCCAGGAAGAGGTGGTGTGGCTCCGGAAATCCCAACGGAGCCACATCACCGCCCCCACACCACACGCCAGACCCGAAGGGAGGTGGGGCCGATGCCCGCCGACGGCCACCAGCCCGAGCAGACCGAGCACGCCACCATGGCCCACCGCGACGGCACCGCGCACATCACGGTCGCCAGCCCGAGATCCCCAGCGGGTGCGCGGCGCTCACCGGAGCGACCGCCAGCCGGCGCACCGCGCGTCCACCGTCGAGTGGCGGTCCTCGGGCTGGTTGCCGTCCTGGTCGTCGTCCTGGCGACGGTGCTCATCAGCCATCGCCCGGCGACATCCTCCGCACCGGCCGCGGGTGCAGGTCCCGAACTCGCCGCTGCACCAGTCGCACCAGCGATTGCCGTGGTGGCCGCGCAGCGGGTGAGTCCCGCAGACCTGGCGGCGTTGCCGCCTGCGACCACGTTTGGCACGGTGCCGGACGCACCCGCCGATCCGAACGTCACGACCGTCCCGACCGGACTGGTGGTCCACCCGACCATCGCCGCAGCGGTCTACGCGAGTCCCGGAGGGCCGGCCATCGCCGCGCTGCCGGTCCAGCAGCCCACCTATGCCACCGGTCAGCAGGCCAGCGACACGTGGGTGCCGGTCATTGCCGAGCAACCTGGCTGGGTGCAGGTGTTGCTCGCCTCCCGCCCGAACGGTTCGACCGGTTGGCTCGCACTCGACTCGACCATCCACACGGCCAGCACGCCCTACCGCATCGAGGTCAACCGGGCGAGCTTCACGCTTCGCCTGGTCGACCAAGAGGTCGAGATTGGACGGTGGACCGTCGGCATTGGCAAGCCGAAATCAGTGACACCACAAGGCCGAACCTTCATTGTCTCGTCCATTAAGGACAGTCAACCGACGTTCAGCCCGATCATTCTGCCCCTGGGCGTGCACAGCGACACCTACCAGACGTACGGCGGCGGACCGGGGACCGTCGCCGTGCACGGCTGGCCGACACCCTCGGTGTTCGGTACCGCCTCCAGTGACGGCTGCATCCGCGTTCCCGCAGCCGCGCTGACCGCGATCAGTTCGACCGTGCCACTGGGCACGCCGGTGCTGATCACCTAATCACCACAACGTTTTACCCATCGTGTAGCCGGCCCACACGGGCCACCAACCAAGGGGGACATCGTGCTCCGTAGACCTGTCATCCAATCACCGCGCGCCACCCTGGCCGCGCTGGCAACCGGCGCCGCACTCGCCGCCAGTGCAACTGGCCTGGTGGTGCTCACCGACGCCGAGGCCGCGGCCACCGCGTCCAGCGCCTACGGCATCGCCGCGTCCGGAGTGGATGATGTCGGCCGGCAGCCGTCCGTCAGCTCCGACGGCGCGGTTAGAACCGCCTCCGCGGGCAGTGTGTCGGGTTCTGCCGGCACGTTCACCGCCTCCGGCCTGACCGTCAAAGCTGGGGCCGGGGTCGCCGAGGCGTCGGTGTCCAGTTTGACCGTCGGCGGGCGCTCGATCGGATCAGTCACCGCCAAGTGCGCCGACGGCAAGAC
>DASRRF010000308.1:0-10422 GCA_035695905.1 Micromonosporaceae bacterium
CCTGCAGGTCGGCCACCAGGTTCTTGATGTCGGCGGAGTGGCCCATCCGTACCCGCGCCTGAACCACGCCGATTTGGATCAGCCGGGCGAACGTGTGCGCCAGCGGCAAGAAGAGCAGCGTGGACGCGCCGGGGCGGAACAGGTTCGGCAGGCCGGGCACCGCGTTGGCGATGTCGGAGTACATGTTCCGGTGGGTCAGCGTGCAGCCCTTCGGGCGCCCGGTGGTCCCGCTGGTGTAGATGATCGTCGCCATGTCGTCGGCGTTGGCGGTACGGCGCCGGGTCTCGACCTCGGCCGCCGGCACCGCCGCGCCGTCCGCGACCAGCCCGTCCAGGGCGCCCGCGTCGATCACCCAGAGCTGGCCGAGCTGGGGCAGCGAGTCCCGGACACTCGCCACGGTGGCCTGATGCGCGGTGGTCTCCACGAAGCAGGCGATGGTCCCCGAGTCGGACAGGATCCACTCGACCTGCTCGGCGCTGGACGTCTCGTAGATCGGTACGGTGATCGCGCCGCACGCCCAGATCGCATAGTCGATCAGCGACCACTCGTACCGCGTCTTGCACATCAGCCCCACCCGGGTACCGGGCTCGATGCCGCTCGCGACCAGGCCGCGGGCCAGCTCGACCACCTGGTCCCGGAACTGGGCACAGGTCACGTCCTGCCAGCCCGCCGGGGTACGACGGGCGAACTGCGCCGTGTCCGGAGCGGCTTCGGCGTTGTCCCACACCGGGTCGGTCAGGTTGGCCGCGTCACCGATGGTGGCGACCGGAGGTACCGAGAACTCGCGCACCCCCGCAAGGTACCCGGCCACACCGGCCCGGGACACGGTAGCCTGCGCACATGCCGGACAGCTCGTCCCAGTCGATCGTGATCGACGCCCCGCCCGCGCGGGTGGCCGGCGTGGTCTGTGACTTCACCCGGTACCCCGAGTGGGTGTCGGCGTACCGCTCAGCCGAGATCATCGAGGAGTACGAGGACGGGTACGCCAGCCAGGTCCGGTACGTCCTCGACGCGGGCATCATGAAGGACGAGTACACACTGGCGTACGCGTACGCCGAGGCTGCGCCATCCTCACCCCGCCACCCCACCCACGTTTCCCGGATCGAGTGGCACCTGGTGAAACCGTCCAGCATGCAGCGCAGCCAGCGCGGTTCGTACGACATCGCGGACAACGGTGACGGCAGCTCCACCGTCACCTATACCCTCGAAGTCGACCTCGCCCTGCCGATGCTCGGCATGTTCAAGCGCAAGGCCGAGAAGATGATCATGGATACCGCGCTCAAGGAGCTCAAGCGCCGGGTCGAGACGCTGGCGGATGCGTCATGAGCGAGCCCGGTGTGACCGGCGAGCCCGGGCCGGTACGCGAGGAGGCCGAGCGGCTGGTCGCCGCCGCGCTGGCCGCGGTGTCCACGGCCGCCCGGGGCACATCCGGGTACGCCACCGGCAGCGCGGAGTGCTGTGTCTGCCCGCTCTGCCGGGTGATCGCCGCTATGCGGGACCCCAACCCGGAGGTGGCCGAGCGGCTGGCGACCGGCGCGGGCGACCTGGCCGCCGGTGTGGCGAGCCTGCTGCGGTCGTTCGGCGGCCCGCGCGAGACGTCGCGGCCGGAACCCGAGCGGGCGCAGCGGTCTGAGCCTGAGCCTGCCGCGCCTGATCCGGTCGCGCCTGATCCGGTCGCGCCTGAGCAGGTCGCGCCTGAGCAGGTCGCGTCCGAGCCCCCGGAGCCCGAACCGGGCGATGATCCATGGCGCGCGGCCACCCGCGGCTGAGCAGCCACTATCGGAAAATGGAGCGGTATCCAGTGTCCTTGACCATCGGCGTCGACATCGGCGGCACAAAGGTCCTCGGCGGGGTCGTCGATCCCGAGGGGCAGGTGCTCGCGCAGACCCGGCGGGAGACGCCGGCTGACGACGTACCGCAGACCCTGAATTTGATCATTGACGTGGTGGCCGAGCTTGCCGCGGCGCACCCGGTCGAGGCGGTCGGCGTCGGCGCCGCCGGCTGGATCGACGCGAGTCGGTCAACCGTGCTGTTCGCGCCGAACCTCGCCTGGCGCAACGAACCGCTGCGGGACAAGGTCGCCGCGGCGGTGCACCTGCCGGTGGTGGTGGAGAACGACGCGAACGTGGCGGCCTGGGCGGAGTTCCGGTTCGGCGCGGCCCGTGACGCGGCCGACTCGATGGTGATGTTCACCGTCGGCACCGGTATCGGCGGCGGGATCGTGCTCGGCGGCGAGCTGGTCCGCGGCTCGCACGGCATCGCCGCCGAACTGGGCCACATCTGCGCGGTACCCGACGGCCACCCGTGCGGCTGCGGCCGGCGCGGGTGCCTGGAGCAGTACGCCAGCGGCAGCGCGTTGGTGCGGTTCGCCCAAGCGGCCGCGAAGGACGATCCCAGCCGCGCGGCCCTCCTGCTGGAGCTGGCCGGTGGCGCCCCGGACACGATCACCGGACCGATGGTGACCAGCGCGGCGCGGGCCGGCGACGAGGCGGCCCGGGGCGCGTTCGCCGAGGTCGGCAAGTGGCTCGGCAACGGCCTGGCTGACCTGGTGCAGATCGTCGACCCGCAGGTACTGGTCGTCGGCGGCGGCGTGATCGACGCCGGTGAGCTGCTGCTCGGCCCGACCCGGCGGACCTACGTGGAGGCCCTCGCGCAGCGGGCGAAGCTGCCGATCGGCGACGTGGCGGCGGCGCAGATGGGCAACCTGGCCGGCGTTGTCGGCGCCGCCGACCTGGCCCGCAGGCGGTAGGCGGCGATGGTGGCCCAGCTGCGGGTGGTCTCGTACAATGTGCACTCGCTGAAGGACGATCTCGACGCGCTCGCCGCGGTCGTCCGCGAGCTGAACCCGGACGTCCTGGTGATCCAGGAGGCGCCGCGGCGCTTCCGCTGGCGGACCAAGTGCGCCCGGCTCGCGCACGACTTCGGCATGATCTACGCGGTGGGCGGGCTGCCGTCGCTGGGCAACCTGATCCTGACCCACTTACGGGTACGGATGCACGACAGGTGGTGCGTGCAGTTCCCGCTCACCCCCGGGCGGCACATGCGCGGCGCCGCGTTCGCCCGGTGTTCGGTGGACCGGATTCCGTTCATCGTGGTCGGCTCGCATCTGTCCACCGATGCCGGCGAGCGGCCGGCGCAGGCCACCACGCTGAAGAAGGCAATGTCCGATGTGGACGCTCCGGTGGTGTTCGGCGCCGACCTGAACGAGAACTCCGGCGGATCGGCCTGGCGTACGCTCGCCGACGGCCTGGTCGATACGGCCGGTCGTACCGACCGTCCCACGTTCTCGTGTGCCGATCCACGGGAACGCATCGATGCGGTGTTCGTCGACCCGCGGATCGCCGTACGCCGGTACGACGTGATCGACACGGAGCAGGCGCGCCGGGCCAGTGACCATTTCCCGGTGCTCGCCGAGCTGACCCTGCCGGGCTGACCGCGGCCCCGTGGCGTGCTCTGCGACCCCGACCTGTTGTTGCTGGCGCCTTCTGCTCTGCCCATGGCATCGGGGCAGAGTGTCGCGGCGCGGCATGGTCTGCCCCGCCATCGTGGGCAGAGCAGAAGGCGCCCGATAGGTGGTGCCGGCCCGCAGCCGTAGGCAAAGCCAGCCACTTCCGAGGGTGGACAACCCGGCTACCGACCGCGAGGATTCCCGGGTGGACAGCCCGCCGTTGAGTACCGAAACCTACGACACGGCGACGGCCGCGACGATCTGGCGGGACGGCAAGCCGGTCTACGACCGGGGGGACACGGTCTGCGTGGTCGGCGCCGGGGCCAGCGGGCTGGCCGCCGTCAAGAACCTGCGGGAGCACGGGTTCGCGGTGGACTGCTACGAGCGGGAGACCGGCGTCGGCGGCGGGTGGAACTGGCGGCACGACCGCAGTCCGGTGTACAGCACCGCGCACCTGATCTCATCGAAGCCGTTCACCCAGTACCCGGACTTCCCGATGCCCGACGCGTGGCCCGACTACCCGCACCACAGCCTGCTGCTGGCGTACCTCGAGCGGTACGCGGACCACTTCGACCTGCGCCGGCACATCTGGTTCGGCACCGAGGTGACCCGCGCGGAGCCCGCCGGGGAGGACCAGCGCTGGGACGTCACGATCCGCGGTGCGCGCGGCGGTGCCGAGCGGACCCAGCGGTACGCCGCGCTGGTCGTCGCGAACGGGCACAACTGGGCGCCGAAGATGCCGTCGTACGAGGGGCTCGCCGACTTCAAGGGCCAGGTGATCCACGCGTCCGGCTACAAGGATCCGGCGCAGCTGCGCGGCCGGCGGGTACTCGTGGTCGGCGGCGGCAACACCGGGTGCGATCTCGCCGTGGAGGCCGCCCAGCTCGCCGCCCGGTGCTGGCACTCGACCCGGCGGGGCTACTGGTACGCACCCAAGTTCGTACTGGGCCGGCCGGCCGACCAGATCAACGACACCGTGCTCGCGCTGCGGCTGCCGTTACGGCTGCGGCAGTGGATCTTCCATCGCACGCTGAAGATGACCGTGGGTGACCTGACCCGGTTCGGCCTGCCGAAGCCGGATCACAAGGTGTACGAGACCCACCCGATCGCGAACAGCCAACTCGTGTACTACATAGGGCACGGCGCGATCACCCCGGTGCCGGACGTGGCCCGGTTCCACCGCGACGGCGTCGACCTGGCCGACGGCCGTACGGTCATGCCGGATCTCGTCGTACTGGCCACCGGGTACCTGCCGCGGTTCGAGTTCCTGACGCCTGACGTGCTCGGTGTGGATACCAACGGCCGGCCGCGGCTGCATATGCACCTTTTCTCGCGGGCGCACCCCACGCTGGCCGTGGCCGGCCTGCTGCAACCCGATTCCGGGGTGTTCGCGCTGGTGCACTGGCAGACCGTGGCGTTCGCCCGGTGGCTGCGGCTGCGCGAGTCGGCGCCGGCGACGGCGGCCGCGTTCTGGGCGCGTACCAAGGCGGAGCCGGACCGGGCCTGGACGCAGGCGAAGGTGAAGGAGTCCACCCGGCACTGGTTCGAGGTCAGCCACACCGTCTACCTGCGCGGCCTGCAGGACGTGCTGGACCGGCTGGCGGTGGGCTGATGGGCGAGGTCCGGATCATGCGGCCGATGGAATGGGCACGCCCGATCCGCCCGGTACGCCGCGAGGTGCTGGTCGCCACGCCGGAGGAGGACGATGGGCGCCCGCCGGTGCTGTTCGTCCCCGGCTTTGGCCACGGTGCCTGGGCCTTCGCCGAGCACTGGCTCGAGCACACGGCGTCGCGCGGCTTCCCGGCGTACGCGATGAGCCTTCGCGGACATGGCGGGAGCGGCAAGGGTGACCGTACGACGCTGCGCGCGTACACCCATGATGTTGTTCAGGTGGCTGCGAGCCTGCCGCGGCAGGCGGTGCTGGTGGGGCACGGCGCCTCGGGCCTGGTCGTGGCACGGGCGCTGGCTCGCTACCCGGCGCGAGCCGGGATCCTGCTCGCGCCGGTGCTGGGCGGCTGGCGGGCCTGGCTGGGCGCGCTGCGCCGGCCGAACCGCCGCCGGCTGTTCAGCCGGGAGCTGCCGGACAAGACCGCTCGGGCGTACGCGGCACGGCTGGGTAAGGCCGCGGTGCTGGCCCGGTGGCAGCTGCTGATGCCGCGCGACCTGGAGCGGCCGGTGGGCGACCCGCCGATGCTCGTGGTGGGCAGTCCGGACGACCGGATCGTCGCGCGGTCCGCGCTGGAGCGGGCGGCCCGGCGGTACGCCGCGGCGCCGCTGCTCTTCCCGGGTATGGGGCACGACCTGATGCTCGACGCGCGGTGGCGGGAACCCATCGACGCGATGCTGGACTGGTTGGAGAAATAACGGGCTACACCACCGCGCCGTCGTCCGGATCCCGCTCGGCGTCCTCGTCGTCGCCGGGGCGCAGCCGCCAGATCAGCGCGACGACACCGGCGAGTACGGCGGCGAAGCCGGCCATCTGCGCCAGGTTCTGGTCGATCGGCGCCAGCTCCGGGCGGATGAACAGGACGAAGCCGCCGGCGATCGCGAGCACCGACAGGACCGCGACCACGGACGGCCGGGGGAGGGGCGGTGCCGGTGGCGGCGTGTAGCTGCCCTCGTCGTCGTCGGCCAGGTCCGCGCCGAACGTGTCCAGCGCGTCCAGCAGTGACGCTTGCTCCATCCGCCGCAGCGCGGGCCGGGCCGGCGGGGGCTCGCTAGCCTCCGGCTCGGCGGGCGGCGCGCCCGTCTCCACGCCCGCGACGTTCTCCGAGTCCGGCCACGGCGCGGTCTCCGGTGCGACGTCGGCATCGAAGTCCGCGATGATCTGTGCCCACTCCGCCTCGACCTCGGCGGCACCCAGCTCGCCGGGTTGAGCGGCGGCGCCCGAGGTGAGCTGGGAGATGTAGTCCCGCGCGGTGTCCAGGTGCTCGCGGTCCACGAAGAGCCGGTCGGTGGGCCGGGCCGGCATGGTCGTGGTCCGGGTCACCGGATGCAGATCCACGGCGGGCTGCAGGTAGGCCGCGATCCCGCCGGCACCGAGCACGTCCAGCAGGTGTTCGCCGACCCGCGGGTCGACGTCGCCGGCCACCGCGTACTCCGCGGCGACCAGGCCATTGTCCCGCCGGCCCCGCCCGGACCGGCGCGGGATGCCACCGATGCTCACCGCTGAATCGTTGCACGGGCGACACAGGTTCCGGGAGTGCGTTGTGAGGTGGCACGCCGGATCCGTAGGCTCATTCCATCCGTGCATGGAGGGACCGAGTTGCTCTACCCGCTACTGAAGTACCTGCTGCTCGGGCCGTGGTTGCGCCTGATCTTCCGGCCGGTGGTGGAGGGGCGCGAGTTCGTCCCGGACGACGGGCCGGCGATCATCGCGAGCAACCACGTGTCGTTCTCGGATTCGATCTTCATGCCGCTGATGGTGAAGCGGAAGGTGACCTTCGTCGCCAAGGCGGAGTACTTCACCGGCCGAGGGCTCAAGGGCTTCCTGATCCGGATGTTCTTCGTCGGCACCGGGACAATCCCCGTCGATCGATCCGGTGGCCGGGCCGCTCAGGCCGCGATCGACACCGGGCTGCGCGTGCTGCGCGAGGGCAACCTGTTCGGCATCTACCCGGAGGGCACCCGCTCCCCGGACGGCCGGCTGTACCGGGGCAAGACCGGGGTCGCTCGGCTCACCCTGGAAAGCGGCGCCCCGGTGGTCCCAGTGGTGATGCTGAACGCCGATGAGATCCAGCCGCCCGGGAAGATCATTCCAAGGATCAAGCGGGTACGCATCCGCTTCGGCCCGCCGATGGACTTCTCCCGGTACGAGGGGATGGCCGGCGACCGGTTCGTCGAGCGCGCGGTGACCGACGAGATCATGTACGAACTGATGGAGCTGTCCGGCCGCGAGTACGTCGACGTCTACGCGCAGACGGTGAAGAGCCAGCTGGCCAAGTCCAACCGCGCGGCGGCGACCCCGGAGCCGGCCCTCACCCGCTAACTCGACTCTCGCCCGTCAGCTCGAGCAAGCCGGGAGCAGCGTTGCGCAGCGCGAACGCGCGTACCTCGGTGAGCCCGAGCTCGGTGCGCTCGCGGTCTGCGGCCCGCTGCCAGGCGGCACAGCCGAGCGCGAGGGAGAGCATCCGGTCGGTCGTACTCGTGCAGGCCGCGTAGAGCGCGGCGGCCTGCTCGTGCGCGGCGCCGGCCGCCGCCGGGTTGCCGTCCGCGGTGGCCAGGGCACCCTGCACGGTGCACAGCGCGGCCCGCGACCACGGCGTCTGCCGGGGTCCGTCGGTCAGCATGGCGTGCAGCCTGGCCGGCACGTCCCGACCGGCGGTCGGGGCCGCGATGGCCGCGGCGTGTGCCGCGGCACCGACCCACTCGCCGCTGGCCAGCGCCGGCACCTTGCGCCAGGCGTCAGCAAGTTCATCCAGGAGTACGCCGGCCTCGGCGCCCCGGCCCTGAAGCGCCCGGCAGAGCGCGCCCAGCGACAATGCTGTCCACAATGGACGGTGGAAACCGCTGGACCGGGCGGTGTCCACCGCGTCCACGACGTCATCGCTGCTGTCCGTGCCCGGCACTGGTTCGTCCCGCAGGACCCGCAGGCAGTTGCGCAGGCCGCGGACCTGCACGTCCCACAGGCCGCCGGCCGCATCGGCGAACGCGTCCGCGGCGGCCAGCTGGCGCTCGAAGTCGCCGGCGAAGTACGCCCGCATCGCCTCGTGCGAGTACCCGGTGGCCAGCGTGTGGCCGCCCTGCCCGACCAGCGGCCGGGCGGCCTCGACGAGCAGCGTGTCGGACCGCTCCGACTCGCCCTCCTCGCGCAGTGCCGAGGCCAGGTTCTGCACCGCCCTCGGCAGCGCGCGCAGCTGCTGGCCGCGGCACAGCTCGTACGCCGCGTGCAGCTCGCCCAGCCCGGCCGGGTCGCCGGCGTGGAACAGCACGGTGCCGACCGTGATCCGGGCGTTCGCCTGCACCTCGACCAGGCCGAGCCGCTCGGCGATCTCCGCGGCCGCGCCGGCCGCCGCGACCGCGGGTTCCAGTTCGTAGTTCAGCATGTGCAGCCGGCCCAGCTCGGCGTACGCCTCCGCCTTCTCCGCGCTGTCCGGCAGCGAGTCGAACAGCTCCACCGCACGGTCCAAACAGGACAGTGCGGCGCCCCGGTCGGCGCGCAGCCAGGCGGCCTGGCCGAGCAGCGTCCAGGCCCGGGCCGCCTGGGCCTGGTCGCCGTGCGCGTACAGCCGCTCGGCGAGCGCGGTCAGCTGTTCCTGGCCACCTCCGGAGAGAAACGCGCTACCGTCCCGGTAGAAAGCGATCTCGGTGGCGAACAGCTCCAGCTTGAGCCGTTCAACAGGGTCGTCCGCGCAATGCGGGCCGAACAGCGCCAGTGCCCGGCCGATGTGCGTGGCGGCCTGGTCCAGCGCGCCCAGGGCGTACGCCCGCTGGGCCGCCCGCTCCAGCGCGTCGCGCGCGGCCGGCGCGTACCGGCCGGCGTCCACGCCGAGCGTGCGGGCGATCTCGTGGGCCGCCCAGCGGTGGTGCGCCAGTACCTCGGCCAGGTCGGTGTCCCGGGTCCGGGACACCGCGTCCAGCCAGCCGGCGGTGCGCTCGTGCCGGGCCACCCGCTCAGTACGCGGCAGCCGCTGGTAACACACGTCGCGGACGAGCACGTGGCGGAAGCGGAACTCGCTCTGCCCGGCCATCGTGGAGTCCGGCTGCTCGTGTACGAAGTCGCGCTGCTCAAGCCGGCGCAGGCAGCGCTCGACGGTCTCCACCGGCCGGCCCAGCGCGGCGGACACCGCGCCCGGCCAGAACTGCATGCCGACGACCGAGGCCGCCTGCAGCACCGCGCGGTCGGCGGATTCCAGCAGGTCCACCCGGTTCGCGATGACGGCGTGCACGTTGTCCGGCATCGGCAGGTCGTGGTCGCCCTCCAGCGCCCAGCCGCGCCCGGACTGGCGCAGCGCACCCCGCTCGATCAACATCCGGACGTACTCGTGGGCGTAGAGCGGGTTGCCGTCGGCCAGCTCGACGAGCGGGCTGAGCAGGTCCGCGGAGAACGCCGCCTGGCCGAACAGCTGGGCGTAGAGGGTGGCGATCGCGGTGTCCCGCAGCGGCGGCAGGGTGATCGTCAGCGAGCCGGTGATCGTACCGGCCCAGGACGGGTCCCGCTCGACGAGTTCCGGGCGCGCCGTACACAGCAGCAGCAGGGGTACCTCCCGCACAGACGCGCCGAGCAGCTCGATGAACCGGCGCATCGGTTCGTCCGCCCAGTGCACGTCCTCGAAGAGCAGTATCGTCGGCCGGCGGGCCGCCAGCGCGATGACGAACCGGCGCCAGGCGGACTCGGCCTCCTCGGCCGGCAGCTTGGAGCCGGGCAACCCGGCCAGCGGGCCGATCGCGTCGGCCAGGCGCCCCGCCTCCGGCTCACCGACCAGGTCGTGCAGCGCCACGGCGAGCCGCTCCGCGGCGACCGCGGCCGGGTCGGTGTCCAGGATCCCGGCCTCCGCCTTGACGATGTCGGCGAGCGCGGAGAACGTGACGTTCTCCCCGAACGGCGGGCAGCGCCCGGTACGCCAGGCCACCGGCTGGTCGATGAGCCGCTCGGCGTGCCGGAACAGCTCCCGGACCAGCCGGCTTTTGCCGATGCCGGCCCGGCCGAACACGGTGACCAGCTGCGGGATGCGCTCGCGCAGCGACCGGTGCAGCGCGTTGACCAGCAGCCCGAGCTCGTGCTCGCGGTCGACCAGCGGGGTCGGGTCGGCTTCCCGGTCCGGCTGCTGCCGCTGCACCGGGGCCAGCGCCAGCCACACCTCGGTCGCCGTCGAGCGTCCGCGCAGGACGACCGACTCGTGTTCGGCGTACCGGATGGCGCTCTTCGTCGCGGCGTACGTCGGGCCGCAGACCAGCACCCCGCCGGGCGGGGCCACCGACTGCAGCCGGGACGCGGTGTTGACCACGTCGCCGGCCACGATCGCCTGGCCGCC
>DASRRF010000309.1:0-3557 GCA_035695905.1 Micromonosporaceae bacterium
TTGCCGCAGATCAGCATGGCGTACCGCATTGTCCGTTCCTTTCGATTGTCGGTCCTGGTCTCGCGAAGATGACGAACGGCGGGACGCTGGCTCGACATCGCAGTGTAGTTTTTCGCCGTGGAGAGGATCGACCGCGGGATCGTCGCCGCGCTCGCCGCGGACGGCCGGCTGTCCTACACCGACCTGGCCGAGCGGGTGGGGCTCTCGGTCTCCGCGGTGCACCAGCGGGTACGCCGGCTGGAGCAGCGCGGCGTGATCACCGGGTACGCCGCCCGGCTGTCCTACCCGGCGCTCGGGCTGCCGCTGACCGCGTTCGTGGCGATCCGCCCGCTGGACCCGTCGCAGCCGGACGACGCGCCGGACCGGCTGGCCCACCTGAGCGCGATCGAGTCCTGCTACTCGGTCGCGGGGGAGGACTTCTACCTGCTGCTGTGCCGGGTCGCCGACCCCGGTGCGCTGGAGCGGTTGCTGCAGGAGATCCGTACCGCGGCGAACGTGACGACCCGGACCACCGTGGTGCTCTCCACGCCGTACGAGTACCGCCCGCCGGACATCACACCGGGGCGTTCCAGCTGAGCAGCGCCGGCATGGCGTGCTCGTACCCGAGCCGGGACAGCGTGGCGGTGTCCAGCCGCAGCCGCCCACCCGCGGCGACCGGTAGGCCGATCCAGCGCGCGCCGGCCACCCGCAGCGCGTGTCCGTGCCCGACCAGCGCGACGTCACCGCGGTAACCCCGGACCCGGTCCAGCACCCGGTCGAGCCGCGCGCCGACATCGGCCGGCGACTCGCCGCCCGGGCAGCCGTCCGTCCACAGTGACCAGTCCGGCCGGGTCTGCCGGATCTCCGCGGTGGTCACGCCCTCGTACTCGCCGTAGTCCCATTCGGCGAGATCGTTGTCCACAGTGGTCACTGCCAGGCCGGCCAGCTCCGCGGTGCGCAGAGCCCGCCGGCGCGGGCTGGCCAGGACCGCGGCAAAGGCCCAACCTTCAAGGGGGGTACGCAGCGCGGCGGCCTGTCGCTCGCCGTTGCCCGTCAGGTCGACGTCGGTGTACGACGTGTGCCGACCGGCCGCGCTCCACTCGGTTTCGCCATGCCGGATGAGGACGATCTCTGCCACGTACCCCAGTCTTCGGGATGTTCCCCGGTTCCGGCGGCCGCAACCGGCTTCAACGATCAAACCTAGCTTCCTAGGACGCGTTACGGAGTGTGCTCCAGGTTTCACCAGACCGGACAACCTGGTTATTCGAGCAGCAGCGCGATGGTGTCGGCGATGCCGTTGAAGATGTCGATGGCCAGCCTGCCGATGCGTTTGATGATGCCGGCGGCCGGTTGGGGGTGGTCGGCGGCGAGCAGGACGAGGGCGACCACGATCGGCGCCCGGCTCAGGTGCAGCCCGACGGTGCCGTGGCGGGACCGGTTTGCCCGGCAGGACAGCAGTCCCAGGAGGAAGCCGGTGAGGTTCGCGGCGGAACACACTGGTTCGAGCACCGTGGATAGGCCGCTGGGTGTGGTGCTGAGCGATGCGGCGATGTTGATCACGTCGCCGGTCAGGGCGAGGAGACCGGTGAGTGAGGCGGCGAGTGGCCCGGCGCCGAGGCGAGCGGAGAGCATGGTCGGACCTCCACGAGGTGGGCGTGCGGGGTGGGGCTGCGGTGGTGGTCTCCCGCCCTGCCTGGTAGGGATCGACACCGAGTGGTGTCGATCCCACGATCGGGCCGCTGTGTGGAGTGGCGTGTTGTCGGTATGTTGTCGCCGGGTGTAGCGACGCGATCACAGCAGCACGCGGCGCGATCGGGTTCGGAGTGGACAAACGTGGCGGAGTTTCGGCTGTTAGGCCCGGTCGAGGTGGTCGCGTCCGGGCAGCCGGTCGAGGTGGGGCCGCCGCAGCGGTGCGCGGTGCTGGCCGCGTTGGCCGTTGACGCCGGCCGGCCGGTCACGGTCGAGACGTTGATCGACCGGGTGTGGGGTGATCAGTCACCGGAACGGGTCCGTCGCGCGTTACACGCCCACGTGACCCGGATCCGCCGGCTGCTCGAACACGCCGGCACCGCCGACGGGCGGCCGGCGCGGCTGCTGCGCCGCCCCGGCGGATACCTCCTGGACATCGACCCCGACCGGGTGGACCTGCACCGGTTCCGGCGGCTATGCGAGCAGGCCCGCGACCCCGACCGCGACGACGCCGAGCGGGTGCTGCTGCTGCGCGAGGCGCTGCGGCTATGGCACGGCGAGCCTCTGGCCGGCCTGGCCGGGTTATGGGTCACCCGGACCCGGCACGGATGGCGCCAACAACACCTGGACGCCGTACAGGCGTGGGCGTGCGCCGAACTGCGGGTCGACAACCCGGCCGCGGTGATCGGCCCATTGACCGACCTGGTCGGCGAGCACCCGCTGCTGGAGGCGCTGGTCGCGGTGTTGATGCGCGCCCTGTACGCGGCGGGACACTCCGCCGAAGCCCTCGACCTCTACACGGCCACCCGCAACCGGCTGGTCGAGGAGTTGGGCGCCGAACCCGGCACCGAGCTTCAGCGTGTGCACCAAGGGATCCTGCGTGACGATCTCGGCAAGCCCGCCCCGGCAGCAGCCCCGACCCCGCAGCCATCGCGGGTCGTTCCGGCGCAGCTACCCCGAGACATTCGCGGGTTCGCCGGCCGACGCGACGAGCTGACCCAACTCGACGCCCTGGCGTCCGCGGCGGGCGAGCAGGGCACCCCGGTGGTGATCAGCGCGGTGGCCGGCACCGCGGGGGTGGGCAAGACCAGCAGCGGAAAAAGGTGCCGACAGATTAGGCGGTGCCCGGCCCTGAGCAGGCACAACGCCTCAGGCGCAACGGAGATCCATCGTCAAAGAGGAGAAGCGACTACGCGTGCGCTAGCGCCCTGTCGACGTCCTTCGGACTCGACAGAGTCTACCACGCGAGTCGGTGAGCAAGTCGGGAACGTCACGACGTTGGCGCTGCTCGTCGGAAAAGACACCAGCTCCGACAGGCCAAGCAATGAATCCGCTCGACCTATACGCGCTCAATGTCGATATCTTGCACAACGTCTGCCTCCCAGCCCCCGGTGTCCCATCGAATGATGTAGCCATCCCCGGTGACTTTGACGACCTTGCCGGTGTCTCCTGGCCACGCCGATCCGCTGGACCGATGGATTGGACGCGCCGCTTTCACTTGCTGACCTTGACCATAGCTCACGGTGAACCCTCCCCGAATGCCAACCGAAGCGCCGACAGTCTACCTCACGTCGTGCTCTGCCCGCCCGAATTGGAATCGCCGGCAGACGGCATGAAGCTCCCCGGGCACGGCACATCGCAACCGCCCGGTACGAACGCGCTCGTCAGCACCGACGTGTCCATGGAGAACGCTAACCTTTTGATCGACAGACACGATGTCGGCAACGAAGCCGGCGCAGACCTCATAACTAGCGGAACAACGCCAGCGGCGACTAGGACTGTCTGCGCTCGCGCAATTGCGGCGCATGGGTATGCGGCAGAGGGGGGCTAACGCACTGGACGATTCTGCACCCACTATCTGGCCGAACGCAATGCCATCCCCCTCTTAT
>DASRRF010000310.1:0-8512 GCA_035695905.1 Micromonosporaceae bacterium
CTCCTCGTGGCCGGTCTCAGCCTCGCCATCCTTTTTGTGGCCATCTTCGCCGGCGTGGCCACCGGCGACACGGGCGCACTGTGGGTCGGCTTCGCGTTCCTCGCCGCCGCCACCGCCTTCGCGTTCTTCCAGGTGCCGTACGTCGCGATGCCGGCCGAGCTGACCCAGGCGTACGGCGAGCGCACCCGGCTGATGGCCTGGCGGATCGCCGTGCTCGCGCTGGCCATCCTGGTCTCCGGGGCGCTGGCGCCGCTGATCCGCGACGCGGCCGGGGGCGGCATCGCCGGGCACCGATGGATGGGGCTGTTCGTGGCCGCACTGATCGCGGCCGGCGCGCTCGGCGCGTTCGCCGGCACCCGCGGCGCGCCCACCGGCGTGGTGACCGCGCGCGAGGCCAGCCTCGCGCGCCAGCTGCGTACCGCGTGTACCAACCCGTCGTTCATCAGGCTGCTGCGGTGCTTCGTGGTCCAGTCGGCCGGGATCGGGGCGATGCTCGCCGGAGTGCAGTACTTCGCCGACCACGTACTGCACCGGCACAACGCCACGACGATCCTGTTCGCCTGCTT
The DNA here is from genome assembly GCA_035695905.1 of Micromonosporaceae bacterium. GTDB lineage: Bacteria > Actinomycetota > Actinomycetes > Mycobacteriales > Micromonosporaceae > EFPC-2. The sequence goes on from DASRRF010000310.1 coordinate 567, forward strand.
CGTCGGTCCGGCGTTACTCGTCATGCCACTGTGGACCTGGGCCGGCGACCGGCTGGGCAAGAAGCGGGCGTTCTCCTGCGCCTCCGGGCTCTTCGCGATCGGGGCGCTGGCCCTGGCGGCGGCTCAGGCCGTGGGGCCGGTCGCCGTCTATCTGGCCACGATCTTGATCGGCTGCGGGTACGCCGGACAGCAGGTCTTCGCGCTGGCCATGCTGCCGGACTGCATCGCGTACGACGAGGCGCGTACCGGCCGGCGGCAGGCCGGTGTGTTCACCGGCCTGTGGACCGCGGGGGAGACCTTCGGTCTAGCCCTCGGCCCGGGCATCTTCGGGCTCGTGCTCCAGGCCTTCGGTTACCTGCCCAGCTCGACCGGCGCGGCGGTGCCCCAGTCGTCGCGCGCCGAGTTGGGCGTCCTGCTCGGGTTCACCGTGCTGCCCGGCGTCGTGGTCGGCGCGGCCCTGGTCCTGATGCGCGGGTACGACCTGACCGCGGAGAAGCTCGCGACCCGGTAGCCGCCAACCTGTGGTTGACTGCATCTCGTGGAGCTGCCAGGCGTTCTCGGCGACCCGATCCGCTTCGTGCTGAACTGGGGCCGGCGGTACTCGCTGTGGGTGTTCAACTTCGGGTTGGCCTGCTGCGCCATCGAGTTCATCGCGACCAGCATGGGAAGGCACGACTTCATCCGGCTCGGCGTCATCCCGTTCGCGCACGGTCCGCGGCAGGCGGACCTGATGGTCGTCTCGGGTACGGTCACCGACAAGATGGCGCCGGCGATCAAGCGGTTGTACGAACAGATGCCCGAGCCGAAGTACGTCATCTCGTTCGGCGCCTGCTCGAACTGTGGCGGCCCGTACTGGGACTCGTACTCGGTGACCAAGGGGGTCGACCAGCTGATCCCGGTGGACGTCTACGTGCCCGGCTGCCCGCCGCGGCCGGAGGCGTTGCTGCACGGCATCCTGCGGCTGCAGGAGCGGATCGCCCAGGAGCAGTCCGGGCTGGGCGGGGTGGAGCGGATCGATCCATTGTCGACAGACGGCCGGGGTGCCGCGGTCGCCCTCACCGCGCCGCCGGTCCGCCCGGCCGACGCCGTGGTGGTACCCGAGGGCGTGGTGTGGCACCGGACCGCGCGGCCGCCGGAGGCGGCACCGGTCGGTGCGGGCGGCCGGCTGCCGGTGACCGAGCTGACCGTCGACCGGGCCGGTGCCGGCGCGCCGTTCGGCGACGACCGCGAGGTCCCGCTGCCCGCCACCGAGCTTGCGTACCAGCACCCGAACGGGGGCGGGTCGGCATGACGCCGGAGGAGCTGGGCGCCCGGCTGGTCGAGCTGGTCGGCGGCAGCGCGTCGGGGTCCGGCGGCGACGCCTGGGCACGGGCCACAGTGGACGTACCGGTCGGCGACTGGCCGGCGGCGACCCGTACCGCCCGCGACGACGCCGAGCTGAGCCTGGACTTCTTCGACTGGCTGTCCGCTGTGGACGAGCTCGCCGACGGCTTCGGGATCGTGGCACACCTGTGGTCCACCACCCATCGACACGGGTTGCTGCTGCGTACCCGGGTGCCGGGGAAGGATCCCGCCGTACCATCCCTTGTGGACATCTTCCCGGGCGCGGCCTGGCACGAGCGGGAAACCCACGAGATGTTCGGGGTGGACTTTCCCGGCCATCCCGGCTTGGCGCCGCTGCTGCTGCCGCCCGAGTTCGAGGGGCACCCGCTGCGCAAGGACTTCGTGCTGGCATCCCGGGTGGCCAAGCCCTGGCCGGGCGCGAAGGAGCCGGGGGAGTCGCACGACTCCTCGGTGGCCAAGCGGCAGCCGATGCGTCCGCCCGGCGTACCCGCGCCCGGTGAATGGGGCCCGACCCCCCAGGAGAGTGAGTGATGCCGGTCTGGCTGGAGCTGGCGATCCGGGTGCTGGCCGTGGTCGCCGCGTTCCTCTTGCTGCCGCTCATCGTCGGCCAGACCGAGCACAAGGTGATGGCGCACATGCAGGGCCGGCTCGGCCCGATGTACGCCGGCGCGTTCCATGGCTGGGCGCAGCTGATCGCGGACGGGGTCAAGTTCGTGCAGAAGGAGGACGTCACGCCGCGCGCCGCGGACCGGACGGTCTTCCGGCTCGCGCCGATGGTCGCGCTCGTGCCGTACCTTGTGGTCCTGCTCGTGATCCCGATCGGGCCGGGTGACCACCTGGTCGGCCAACCGCTGGACGTGGGCCTGTTCCTGGTGCTGGCGGTCGTCGGGGTCGGCGTGGTCGCGGTGATGATGTCCGCGTGGTCCAGTGCCAACAAGTACAGCCTGCTCGGCGGGTTGCGCGCGGCGGCCCAACTTCTCGGGTACGAGCTGCCGTTCGTCCTCGCGGCGGCGAGCGTCGCGATGGCCGCCGGCACGCTGTCGCTGCCCGGGATCGTGGCGGCCTGGCGGCCGTGGTGGGTGATCTGGCAGCTGCCCGCATTGGTGGTGTTCTTCGTGGCCGGCCTGGCCGAGATCCGCCGGCCGCCGTTCGACATGCCGATCGCCGACTCCGAGCTGGTCTTCGGCTACATGACGGAGTACACCGGGCTGCGCTTCGCCTTCTTCCTGCTCGCCGAGTACGTCGGGATCGTGGTGATCTCCGCGCTGACCACCGTGTTGTTCCTGGGCGGCTGGAAGGGGCCGTTCGGCCTGGACGCCGAGCTGGGCTGGCTCTGGACGCTGATCAAGGTGTTCGCGGTGTCGTTCGTGGTGATCTGGTTCCGGGTGGCGTACCCGCGCCTGCGGGAGGACCAGCTGCAGCGGCTGTGCTGGCTGGTGCTCGTACCGGTGGCGCTCGGCCAGCTCGTGCTCACCGCCGGTGTCAGGGTGGCCATCGGCTAGTGGGAAACAGGTGCTCGCGCGAAACCGCCGGACGCGGCAGTATGGGCAACCATGAGCGTGCGCAGCGAGGCGGCAGGGTGAGCGCGGCGTGAGCGGGATACCCGGCGCGGGACTGGCCAAGGGGCTCGCGGTCACCCTGCGGACGATGACCAAGCGGTCGCACACCCGGCAGTACCCCGACGTCGATCCCGAGCTGCCGCCGCGCTCCCGCGGCGTGATCGCGCTGCTGGAGGAGAACTGCACGGTCTGCATGCTGTGCGCGCGGGAGTGCCCGGACTGGTGTATCTACATCGACTCGCACAAGGAGGAAGTGGTCGTCCCCGGCGCGGCCCGGCCGCGGCAGCGCAACGTGCTCGACCGGTTCGCCATCGACTTCTCGCTCTGCATGTACTGCGGGATCTGCATCGACGCCTGCCCGTTCGACGCGCTGTTCTGGTCGCCCGAGTTCGAGTACGCCGAGCACGACATCCGAGACCTGTTGCACGAGAAGGGTCGCCTGCGGGACTGGATGTGGACGGTCCCGCCGCCGCCGGCCCATGACCCCAACGGCGACCCGTCCAAAGAGGAGGCCGCGAGCGCGAGGAGCGAGCTTGCGAGCCCCGCAGTCGGGAGCAAAGACGGCAGGGCGAGTGCCGGATGACGGCGACCGACGTGTTGTTGGTCGGGCTCGGCGCGGTGGCGGTCGGCGCCGGCCTGCTGGTGGTGACCACCCAGCAGGTGGTCCGCGCCGGCCTCTGGCTCGTGGTCGCGCTGGGCGCGGTCGCCGGGCTCTATCTCGTACTGACCGCCGAACTCCTTGCCTGGGTGCAGATCCTGCTGTACGTCGGCGCGGTGGTCGTCCTGCTGCTGTTCGCGGTGATGCTGACCCGGGCTCCGATCGGCCGCAGCTACGACCTGAACCGTCCCGGCTGGCCGGCGTTCCTGGTCGGTGGCGGCGCCGGCCTGGGCCTGGCCGCGCTGCTCGTGCACGCCTACCGCTGGTCCACTGTGGAGCTTCCGGAACCGGGCAACGCCGAACGGATCGGCACCGAGGTCTTCCGCACCTGGGTGCTGCCGTTCGAGGTGCTGTCCGTGCTGCTGCTCGCCGCGCTGGTCGGTGCGATCATCATCTCCCGCCCGGACATCGGCGGGAGGCGCTAGATGCATCCGGTCATCCCGTACGTCACGGCCGCGGTCCTTTTTGGACTTGGCGGGTACGGAGTGCTCCGCCGGCGCAACGCGATCCTGCTGCTGATGTCGGTCGAGCTGATGCTCAACGCGGTGAACCTGATATTCGTCACCGCGGATGCCACGGTGCGGGCCGTGTTGCCGCAGACCGGGCAGGTGTTCGCGCTGTTCGTCATCGTCATCGCCGCTGCCGAGGTGGGCGTGGGCCTGGCCATCGTGCTGCAGCTGTACCGGTTGCGCGAGTCGATCGCCGTGGATCGGGTACGCCTGTCCGAGGATGAGCGGGACAACGAGAACGCCCCGGTGGGGGTCGGCTGATGTCCAACGACGTCCTCGGGCCGCTGCTGCCGGCCGTACCGTTCGCCGCGGCCCTGCTCGGCCTGCTGCTGCGGCTGCGCGATCGCCGGGCCGCCGCGGCGCTCGGCATCGGCGGCGCGGGTCTGGCGCTGCTCATCAGCGTGGTGCTCGCGTTGCGGGTGGACCGCCCGTACTCGACGTCGGTCCAGCTGGTCGATATCGGCGGCCTGCCGGTCACGTTCGGCGTCCTGATCGGCCCGGCCGCCGCCTTCGTCGCGATCGCGGTCGGCGTCGTCGCGCTGGCGGTCCAGGTGTACTCGGTGGCCTACCTCGCCGATGACGACCGCTACCCGCCGTACGCCGCGCAGGTGAGCCTGTTTACCGCGGCGATGCTGCTGGTCGTCGTCGCCGGTGACCTCATCGTGCTGATGGTCGGCTGGGAGGTGATGGGCATCTGCTCGTACCTCCTGATCGGGCACGACCGCCGGCTCCCCGAGGCACCGGGTGCGGCGGTGAAGGCGTTTATCGTGACCCGCACCGGCGATGTCGGTTTCTTCCTGGGTATCGCGCTGCTCGGGGTGAAGGTCGGCAGCTTCCGGATCGCCGACGTACTCGGTGCCGTGGCCGGCCACGAGATCCCGGCCGGCATCCTGGCCATCGCGGCGGTGCTGCTGCTGGCCGGCGTCGCCGGCAAGAGCGCCCAGTTCCCGCTGCACACCTGGCTGCCGGACGCGATGGCCGGCCCGACCCCGATTTCCGCGCTGATCCACGCGGCGACCATGGTGGCGGCCGGCATCTACGTGGTGAGCCGGCTGTTCCCGGTGTTCGCCGGGGTCCCGCTGCAGGTGCTCGGCGCTATGGCGGCGGTCACCATGGTGCTCGGCGGGCTCGCCGCGACCGCGCAGGATGACATCAAACGGGTACTCGCCTGGTCGACCGTGTCGCAACTGGCGTACATGGCCGGCGCGCTGTCCGTCGGCGCGGTCGGCGTCGCGCTGTTCCACCTGCTAACCCATGCGGCGTTCAAGGCGTTGCTGTTCCTCGGTGCCGGGTCGGTCATCCACGCCGTCGGGTCCAACCTGATGTCCCGGATGGGCGGCCTGCGCGGCGGGATGCCGGCGACGTTCTGGTCGATGACAATCGGCCTCGGTGCGCTGATCGGCCTGCCGCCGCTGGCCGGGTTCTGGAGCAAGGACGCGATCCTGGCCGCCGCCGAGGGGGCCGACGGCTGGGTGGCCATCATGGTGTACGCGAGTGGCCTGGTCACCGTCGTCGTGACCGCGTGGTACGCCACCCGGCTGTGGTTGCGTACGTTCTTCGGCGCGCCGCGCTCGGACCCGGCCGGGCACCCGCACGAACCGCCGGCCACCATGCGGTGGCCGGTGATGCTGCTCGCGATCCCGAGCGCGCTGCTCGGCTTCGCCGCGTTCGTCGACGGCTTCGGCGAGCGGCTCGGCCCGGGAGAGCTGGAACACCTGGGATCGGGCCTGCTGCCGCCGCTGGCCGGGCTGGCGCTCGGCGTGCTGGGCGCCTGGGCGATCTGGCGCCGGGACACCGCGGCGGATCCGGCTCGCGCGCTCGGCCCGCTGCGGCCGGTCCTCGCGAACGCGTTCTACCTCGACGCCGTGCAGGACGCGGTGGTGGTCCGGCCGGTGAACGCCTTGGCGCGGGCGGTACGCCGTACCGACGAGTCGATTGTGGACGGTGCGGTGGAGGGTACCGGTCGCGGTGCGGTCAGCGCCGGTGGTCTGCTGGCGCAGGCGCACCGGGCCGGGCTGCCCAGGGCCGCGACGGCCGTACTCGCCGGCGCCGTCCTCATTGGACTCGCCGCGGTGGCGATCGGAGGCTGGCTGTGACGGCGGTGTTGGTTGCGGTGCTCGCGGTGCCGGCGCTCGGCGCGGTCGTCGCCGCCGTACTGCCCGACCGCGCCGGCCGGATCGCTGCCACCGTCACGGCCGGCATCGCTTTCCTCGCCAGCGTCGCGCTCTACCTGGTACCGGGCGAACGGAACGCGGTCCCGTTCGACCCACCCGTGCCGGCGATCCGGCCGTGGCACGAGGTGAACGTCGCCTGGGTACCCGGACTCGACCTGCGTTTCCACCTCGGAGTCGACGGCATCTCGTACCCGCTGGTCGTGCTGACCACCCTGCTGACCCTGCTGTGCTGCCTCTATACACTGTGGACGGTGCCGGAGGCCGGCCGTGGCCGGCTGCTGGTCGCGCTGCTGCTGGTCATCGAGGTCGGCATCCTCGGCACGTTCCTCGCCCTCGACCTCGTGCTGTTCTTCGTGTTCTTCGAGGTCGTCCTGCTGCCGATGTACGCGGTGATCGCGGTCTGGGGTGGCGACGGGCGGCGGCACGCGGCCCGCAAGTTCGTGCTGTACACCCTGTTCGGCTCGGTACTGCTGCTGGTCGGCGTGTTCACCGTGGTGAGCGCGGCCGGCAGCTCGGACCTCGTCACGCTGACCTCCTCGGGCGGGGCCGGGCTGTCCCGGACCACCCAGCTGGCCGCGTTCGTACTGCTCGCGGTCGCCTTCGCGGTCAAGAGTCCACTGTGGCCGCTGCACACTTGGCTTCCGGACGCGCATACCGAGGCGCCCACGGTCGGCAGCGTGATCCTGGCCGGCGTACTGCTGAAGATGGGCACGTACGGACTGATCCGGGTCGCGATCGGGGTGGCGCCGGACGGGGCCCGGCGGGTCGCCCCGGTGCTCGGCGTGCTCGCGGTCGCCGCGATCGTGGTCGGTTCGCTGGTCTGCCTGGCGCAGAACGAGCTGAAGCGGCTGATCGCGTACTCCAGCGTCGGTCACATGGGTTTCGTGTTGCTCGGCATCGCGACGCTGACGCAGACCGGGATCCAGGCCGCGCTCATCGGCAACATCGCGCACGGGGTCATCACCGGGCTGCTGTTCTTCCTGGCCGGGGCGATCAAGGATCGGGCGCATACGGGGGTACTCGGCGAGCTGGGCGGGCTGCGGGAAACCGCGCCGACGCTGGCCGGCATTCTCGGCTTCGCCGCGATCGCGTCGCTGGGCCTGCCGGGGCTGGCCGGATTCTGGGGTGAGGCGTTCGCGGTCATCGCCGCGCTGCGGCTGGATACTCCACTCTGGACGGTGCTGGCCGTGGTCGCCGCGGCGGGCGGCGCGTTGACCGCGGCGTACTTCCTGCGGCTGCTGCGCCGGGTGACGCACGGTCCTGCCTCCACCGCGGTCGCCGGGATCACCATGCCCCGGCTGGCCGTCGCGGAGCTGGTCTCCTGGGCGCCGCTGGTCCTGCTGGCGCTCGCCATCGGGCTGCTGCCGGCGCTGGTGCTGGGGATGGCCGCCGAGCCGGTGGCCGCGGTACTCGGGGCGGGAGGGTGATGGTCCAGGCGGTCGATCACGTTGCGCTGCTGCCGGCGTACCTGGCCGCCGGCACCGCCGTACTCGCGTTCCTGGCCGACCTCGTGGTGGCGCGGCGCGGCGCGGTGCTGGCGGTCAGCGCGGCCGGCACGATCGCCACCGCGGTCGGCGCCTGGTGGCTCGGCGGCCGGCCGGACCGGGCCACGTTCTGCGTGTCCGGCGACGCGTGCTCGTACGTCGCGAGCAGCACCGGTGCGGTCGTCGCGGTACTCTTCGCGCTGCTGACCCTCGGTGTG
>DASRRF010000311.1:0-2527 GCA_035695905.1 Micromonosporaceae bacterium
CGCCGCCCGCGCTCAAGCAGGCGCCACGGTCGCCGCGGCAGCCCGCAAGCAAGGGAGTACCGGATGATCCGGGAGATCCGTTCCCGGCGGGCGGCGCCCGTGCTCGACCGGCGCCGTCCGGTCTACGCAAGGGTGCTCGGACTGCAGTACGTCAACCCGAGCAGCGCGCTGTGTTTCGTCTTCTTCGAAGGCATGGTCGCGTTGGCAGTGCTGCTCGCCCTCGCTGAGCGGGTGAGTTGGTGGGCTGTGCTGGTCCTGCCCGCCGCGGTGGCCGTCATGGTGAAGATCAACGATGTGGTTGCCGGCGCGCTGATCAGATCCGGTGGGCAGTCGGTTCAGACCGCCCGACCGGCCGTACCGAGCGGTGAGGGCCAGCGGGTCCGCCGAGCAACCCGGCGGGCGGCCGGGCGAGCCGTTGGCCGGGCCGTGGTGCCGCCGGCCGTGCCCGATCCAGCAGCCGTACCCGATCCAGCACCGGCCGGGCCGCCCGCATCAAAGCGCGTGGCGGACCGCGCAACCGACGAAGCCGACTCGGGACCGGCCGGCGGGGAGGCCCTGCGCGAGCTGGCCGGCAGCGCAACGCAGACTGCCCGGATCACTGGATCCGGGCAGCGCGATGAATGACGCTCAGGAGGACAGCGAAGCCAGGCGCTTGGCGATCGCCGACTTGCGGTTCGCCGCCTGGTTCTTGTGGATCACACCCTTGCTGGCAGCCTTGTCCAGCTTGCGCGAGGCATCCCGCAGCAAGGTGGTCGCGGTCTCCTGGTCGCCGGTCTGAGCCGCCTCGTTGAACTTGCGGATGGCGGTCTTCAGCGACGACTTGACCGACTTGTTGCGCATCCGGCGCTTCTCGTTCTGCCGGTTGCGCTTGATCTGGGACTTGATGTTCGCCACGCGACAGCCTCGTCCTGATTCGCTCGGGTTGGTTGATCCGGGCGCAAGCGACGTCTACGCGTCGCCACCCGCGAAGAGCCAGGTTACCAGGTCCGCAGCGCAACGGCCAACACGGGCTCCCCGCCGTCGTGGGCAAGGAGCATGTCGGGGGCAAGGAGCATGTCGGGGCAAGGAGCATGTCGGGGCAAGGAGCAGGAGGGCCGAGCGCGAGCTCAGGCCCCGATGTTGTACGCCCGCAGCTGCCACCCGCGTACGGCGTTGAGCCGCAACACGGTCCAGTGGCAGTTGCCCAGCCCGCCGAGGGTACGGGACACCTCGGCCGGCCAGCCGAGCAGCGCGGCGATCCCCTCGCGCGCGGAACCGCCGTGGGTCGCGATGACCACCGTACGGCCGTCGAACCGGTCGGCAATGTCCCGCAACGCGCTGCCGGCCCGCTTGGCCAGCTCATCACGGTGCTCGATGCCGCAGCCCGGCCCGGCATCGCCGGCCCGCCAGCGGGCGTACTCGGCCGGCCAGCGCCGGGCGATGTCGGGGATGGCCAAGCCCTGCCACTCGCCGAAGAACCGTTCCCGCAGCCGCGGGTCGGTCTCCACCGGCAGTTCGGTCAGCGCGGCCAGTGCGTTCGCGGTCTGCACCGCCCGGCGCAGGTCGCTGGAGACGATCGCGTCCGGCCGGAAGGCGGCCAACCTGGGCGCCGCCGCCTCGGCTTGGGCCGTACCGATGTCAGTCAGCTCGATATCGGTCTGGCCCTGTACCCGATCGGTGATGTTCCACTCGGTCTGGCCATGCCGCCACAGGACCAGACGGGTCACGCCGAAGCCCGCGAGGTGTCCGCCGGCACCAGGTCGCGGTCGACGAACGGGATGCTTGGGCAGTCCTTCCAGAGCCGGTCCAGCGAGTAGAACTCGCGTTCCTCGCTGTGCTGCACGTGCACCACGACGTCGACGTAGTCGAGCAACACCCACCGGCCCATGCGCTCACCTTCGCGCCGGACCGGTTTGGCCCGCTCCGGCAGCGCCAGCAACCGCTCTTCGATCGCATCGACGATGGCCAGCACCTGGCGCTCGTTCGGCGCGGCGGTCAGCACGAAGGCGTCGGTGATGACGAGCTGTTCGGATACATCGATGATCGCGATGTGCTGGGCCTTCTTGTCGGCGGCGGCCTGCGCGGCCGCCTGGGCAAGCTCTCGGGCGCGCTCGGATGCGGGCACCGGTCTCCTCTCCCCGGGGGCGGTACGCCCCTCGGTCAACTGGGCTCCTCCAGCGTCTCACATCGGGGCGTATGGGTTAACGGTACAAACGGCGCTTTGCGATGTATTGCACCACGCCGTCCGGGACCAGGTACCAGATCGGTTTGCCGGCCGATACCCGCTGCCGGCAGTCCGTCGACGAAATCGCCATCGCCGGCACCCGGACCAGGGTGACCGCCTCCTCGGGCAGGTGCTCGTCGGATAGCTCAAAGCCCGGGCGGGTCACGCCGACGAAGTGTGCGAGCTTGAAGACCTGGTCGGTGTCCTTCCACGACAGGATCCTGGAGAGCGCGTCGGCACCGGTGATGAAGTACAGCTTGGCCTCCTCGCCGTACACCCGGCGCAGGTCCCGCAGCGTGTCCACGGTGTAGGTCGGGCCGGTGC
>DASRRF010000312.1:0-2567 GCA_035695905.1 Micromonosporaceae bacterium
GAGAGCCCGACCGCGAGCAGCAGCATGGCGAACGCGAGCCACAGCAGGCCGGGCGTGACGTCGGAGTCGTACAGCCGGGCGAGCAGGCCGGCCAGCGACTGGTTGGGCGTCATGTCCGCCTGGCCGACCCGCTGGGTCTGCCACATCACGCTGGTGAAGTACGTGAAGGACTCGTGTGAGGCGAGCAGGAACCCGGCGATCGTCACGCCGACCGCGGTGGCCAGCGCGGTGACCGCCACCCGCCACTGCTTGGTCACCAGGAAGTAGCAGATGAACAGCGCCGGGGTGAGCTTGACCGCGGTGGCCAGGCCGACCCCGACCCCGGCCCAGGCCCCTTCTGTCCACAGTCGACGGAGGCCGGTCGCGACCCCGGCGCCGGCGTCGCGGCTGCGGTACCGCCAGCGCAGCGCCACCAGGTCGGCCATCAGCAGGGCGAAGAGCAGCAGGTTCACCTGGCCGTACCCGAGCGTCTCGCGGACCGGCTCGGTCGCAGCGGCCAGCGGCAGGGCCAGTGCCACGGCGAACCACCGGGGCCAGCCGTACCGGTCCGCGATCGGGACCAGCAGGATCGCGAGTACGACGGCCAGCGCGGCGAGGCTGGCCAGCACGTTCAGGTAGCCGGCAACGGTGGCCGAGACGGCGACCATGGGCAGCATGACGAGCGCCGCGAACGGCGGGTACGTGTAGCCCAGCGTGATATCCGGTGCCACGTAGTCGTACAGGTCGCCGCCGTCCCACCACCACACCACGGCACCGTGGTAGATCCGCAGGTCGAAGAAGATGTACGGCCGCCCGAACGCGCGCACCGCCAGCACCGCCCCGATTACGGCGCCGGCCACAATGCCGAGTCGGACGATCGCCCAGCGATCGAACCCGCGGACCTGGTGGATGGAGAGGCGACGGATCCGTCCAATGACGGTCGCCGGCATGTTGTCGGTACCCCCGTACCGCAGTAGTACTTCCCGCCCAGGTCCTTCCAGGAGCCTAGAACGGTCGGTCACTCCTGTACCTCCAGCGTTATCCGAACGTGTCCTGTCCCACACGTATTCGCGACATTTCCGCCTGGTTTAACGCTGGCCTGCCGGTTCAGGTGATTCGGCGCCTCGCCCCTTCACGATCGGGGGAGGTGCCGCGCCTCTTCACGATCGGGGGAGGTGCCGCCCCACGTCCACCGCGCGCCGGGCCAGCCGGGCGTCGCGCTTGGCCGTACGGACCGCGTGCGTCGCCCGCCAGCGGACGCCGGGGCGGCCCTGGGTGTCCGCTGCCGCGAGCAGCAGCCCGCCGAGCAGGCCGACGTTCTTCAGGAAATGGGTCTGCTGGTTGCGCCGCGAGACCGGGTCGTCCTCCAGCCAGAACGGGTGGCCGGCGATCGTGGTCGGGATCAGCGAGCCGGCCAGCACGGCCGCGGCCGGCCGGCTGAACCGGCGGGTCACCAGCAGCACGCCGGCGACCAGCTGGACCGCGCCGTTGATCTGTACGAGCGTGCGCGCCTCGGTGGGCAGCCGCGGATCGGCCTTCTCCAGCAGCGGGGTCAGCCGGTCGGTGACCAGCTTCGCCCGGGCCGCGAACCGCTCCGGGTTCGCCAGCGCCCGAGCGCCGCTGGCCACGAAGATGCCACTCAACATCGCGCGGGCGGCCGTACGCACCGGTCTCATGTGTTCTGTCATACCCCGTGCCGGCCCGCCTTATCCGCGTTATAGCGAATCCGCGTCATGCCGAAGGTTGGGTACGCAGGTACCGGCCGAAGTGCGGCACGGTGAACGCGACCGTGCCGCGCTCGCCCGAGTAGATCAGCCCCTTCTTGATCAGCGCGTCCCGGGCCGGTGACAGCGACGCCGGCTTGCGGCCCAGCGCACGGGCGATCTCGGCGGTGGGCGCGGCTTCCTGGAACTGGGCCATGGTGTGCAGGTACTCCCGCTCGGCCGGGGTGGCCCGCTCGTACCGGGCGCCGAAGAAGCCGACCGCCAGCTCGGCCTCCGCCTCCGGCGCCGCGACCAGTACGTCCGCGGCGGTGATCGGGGTACGCGGGGCGTGGTCCCAGGTCGCCTTGCCGTACGCCTGCACGAAGTACGGGTACCCGCCGGACTTGTCGTACAGCGCGTCCAGCGCCTTGGCCTCGTACTCCACCTGCTCCCGCGCGGCCGGCGCGCACAGCGCCTGGTCGGCCGCGATCCGGTCCAGCCGGTCGATGCGCTGGTACCGGAAGAGCCGCTCGGAGTACGACTTCGCCGCGGACAGTACGGCCGGAAGGTGCGGCAGGCCGGCGCCGACCACGATCAGCGGGGCGCCGAGCTGGGACAGCTCGTGGCAGGCGGCGCACAGCGCGGATACGTCCTCCGGGCCGATGTCCTGCATCTCGTCGATGAACAGGGCGATCCCGGTGCCGACGTCGGTCGCCACGCTCGCCGCGTCGGTGAACAGCTCAACCAGGTCGATCTCGATATCCCCGGAGTCGGCCCGTCCCGAGCTGGCCGGTACGTCGATCCCGGGCTGCCAGCGATCCCGCAGCTTGCCGCCGGTGGCGTTGGAGCGCAGCGCGAACGCCTTCAGTACCCCGAGGAAGTCGT
>DASRRF010000313.1:0-11672 GCA_035695905.1 Micromonosporaceae bacterium
CATCCCCGAGAGCTACCTGGCCCGCGAGGCTGAGCACGTCGAGGGGTTCAGCCCCGAGCTCGCCGTCGTCACCCACGCCGGGGGCAAGAAGCTCGACGAGCCCGTCGTCGTCCGCCCGACCAGCGAGACGGTCATCGGCGAGTACATGGCCAAGTGGATCAGCTCGTACCGGGACCTGCCGCTGCTGCTCAACCAGTGGGCCAATGTGGTGCGTTGGGAGCTGCGTCCCCGGCTGTTCCTGCGCACCAGCGAGTTCCTCTGGCAGGAGGGGCACACCGCGCACGCCACCGAGGATGACGCCCGGGACTACGCCCGCAAGATCTTGCACGAGGTGTACGAGGACTTCATGGTCAGCGTGCTGGCCGTACCGGTGCTGGTCGGGCGCAAGACGGCTCGGGAGCGGTTCGCCGGCGCGACCAACACGTTGACGCTGGAGGCGATGACCGGCGACCGCAAGGCCCTGCAGATGGGTACGTCGCACGAGCTCGGGCAGAACTTCGCCCGCGCGTTCGGCATCGACTACCTGTCCGCGCAGGGACAGCAGGAGCTGTGCTGGACAACGTCCTGGGGCTCGTCGACCCGGATGCTCGGTGGATTGATCATGGTGCACGGCGACGACAACGGGCTGCGGGTACCGCCGCGGGTCGCCCCGATCCAGGCGTACGTCATGGTGATCAAGTCCGGCGAGGGGGTCGTCGAGGCGGCCGCGAAGCTGCGGGACGAGCTGCGCGCCAACGGCGTACGGGTGGGCTTCGACGATCGGGTGGATGTGCCGTTCGGCCGGCGGGCGGTGGATGCCGAGCTCAAGGGGTACCCGATCCGGATCGAGGTCGGCCCGCGCGACCTGGCCGCCGGCAACGTGGTCCTGGTCCGCCGGCTGGACGGGTCGAAGTCCCCGGTGCCGATGGCCGGTGTGGTACCCGCGGTGACCGCCGCGATCGAGGCCGATCAGCAGGCGCTGTACGACGAGGCGCTGGCCTTCCAGGCGGCGTCCACCGCGGAGGTACGCACGCTCGACGAGGCGCTGGACGCGGCGGCCACCGGCTGGGCGCGGTTGCCCTGGTCGGCGGTCGGCACCGCGGGGGAGGAACGGGCCAACGCCGTCGGGGTGACCGTACGCGTGCTGATCCGGCCGGACGGCACGGTCCCGGAGAGCGAGGACGAGCCCGACCTGGTGGCGATCCTGGCGCGCTCGTACTGAGCCGCGATGGCGGAGCAAGTGCGAGCCGGACCGTCCGGTATGGCACAATGGGCGGCTGGTATCCGGCGTGTGTCGGCGCCCTCTACCCCGGCGCACCGCCAACCCACCGAGCACCCGGCGTCAGGACCCCACCTTGCGCGCTGACGTGCTCCGGTTCACAGACACAGGAGCGAGCGCACAGTGGCCGTCAAGATCCGGCTTCTACGGATGGGCAAGATCCGCAACCCGCAATACCGCATCGTCGTCGCCGACTCACGCACCAAGCGCGACGGCCGGGCGATCGAATACGTCGGCCTCTACCACCCGAAGGAAGAGCCCTCGCTGATCGAGGTCAAGTCCGACCGGGTGCAGTACTGGTTGTCCGTCGGCGCGCAGCCGAGCCAGCCGGTCCAGCGCCTGTTGGAGAAGACCGGCGACTGGCAGAAGTTCAAGGGCCTGCCGGCGCCCGAGCCGCTGAAGGTCGCCCCGGCCCGGGCGAACCGCACGGCGCTGTACGAGGCCGAGGCGAAGGCGGCCGCCGGGCTGGCCGCACCCGCGGAGGCCAAGCCGGCGAAGAAGGCGGCGAAGGCCACCAAGGCGGCCAAGGCCGCGGAGCCCGCGGCACCCGCGGCCGAGGCCGAGCCCGCCCAGGCGACTACCGAGGAGCAGCCCGGTGCCGGCACCGGCGAGCAGGGCTGACGGGGCGCTCCGCCCGGCCCTTGAGCACCTGGTCAAGGGCATCGTCGACCACCCGGACGACGTACGGGTGCGGCTCGTCGACTCGCGCCGCGGCAAGCGCCTGGAGATCCGGGTACACCCCGAGGACCTCGGCACGGTGATCGGGCGCGGTGGTCGTACCGCCAAGGCACTCCGCCAGGTGATCACCTCGATCGGCGGTCGCGGCGTCCGCGTCGAGATCGTCGACTCCTACTGATGCTGCTCGTCGTCGGCCAGATAGTCCGGCCGCACGGCATCCACGGCGAGGTCATCGTGTATGTCCGAACCGATGAGCCGGAGTTGCGGTTCGCCGCCGGGTCGGTCCTGGTCACCGACCCGGCGGCGGCCGGGCCACTCACCGTGGGCCAGGCCAGGCCGCACGCCTCCGCCGGCCCCGGGCGGCTCATTGTCTCGTTCGACGGGGTGTACGACCGCAGCACGGCCGACGACCTGCGCGGGACACTCCTGTCGGTGGACAGTGCTGAGATCGCGCCGAGCGACGACCCGGACGAGTTCAACGATCATCAACTCGTCGGCCTGTCCGCGGTCACCCCGGACGGCGAGGCACTCGGCGACGTGACCCGGATCGAACACGCCCCAGCCAGCGATCTCCTGGTGCTCCACCGGCCGGACGGGCGTACCGCGTTGGTCCCGTTCGTCAAGGCGATCGTGCCCGAGGTGGACCTGCCGGGCCGGCGGGTGGTCGTCACCCCGCCACCCGGGTTGTTCGACCTATGAAGATCGATATCATCACCATCTTCCCGGAGTACTTCGCGCCGCTCGGGCTCTCCCTGGTGGGCCGCGCGCGGGACGCCGGGCTGCTCTCGATCGCCGTACACGACCTGCGGGACTGGACGCACGACGTGCACCGTACGGTCGACGACACCCCGTACGGCGGTGGCCCCGGTATGGTCATGCGGCCCGAGCCGTGGGGGGCAGCGCTGGACGCGATAGTGGGCGGGGTGGCGGGGTCGAGGGACGGCATCGCCACGCCCGGCACCCGGCTCGTCGTGCCCACCCCGGCCGGCATCCCGTTCAGCCAGCCGCTGGCCGAAGAGCTCGCCGCCGAGTCACCGCTGATCTTCGCGTGCGGCCGGTACGAGGGCATCGACCAGCGGGTACTGGACGATGCGGCGGCTCGGCTGGTGGTCACCGAGGTGTCGCTCGGGGACTACGTGCTCTTCGGCGGCGAGGTCGCGGTACTGGCCGTCGTCGAGGCGATCACCCGCCTGCTGCCCGGGGTACTCGGCAACGCCGAGTCGCTCACCGAGGAGTCGCACGCCGACGGGCTGCTGGAGGCGCCGGTTTACACCAAGCCGGCCGGCTGGCGTGGCCTGGACGTACCCGAGATCCTGCGGTCCGGTGACCACGCCCGGATCGCCCGGTGGCGGCGGGACCAGGCGCTGCTGCGTACCGCGTCACGCCGGCCGGACCTGCTGGCCCGGCTCGCGCCGCGGAGCCTGGACCGGCGTGATGTGGACGTCCTGCGGGGGGCCGGATTTCCGGTACCCGGGGCAGATGTGGCAAAGTAGTGGGGTTGCCGCGGCCGACTGCCCGCGATCTCCAAACCCGATCCGCGCGCTGGACACCATCGGAGGAAGTAGAGCGATGAACACGCTGGACGCCCTTGACGCCCAGTCGCAGCGGACCGACATCCCGGATTTCCGCGCCGGCGACACGCTCAAGGTGCACGCGCGGGTGGTTGAGGGCAACCGGTCCCGGATCCAGATCTTCCAGGGTGTGGTCATCCGGCGGCAGGGTTCCGGCCTGCGCGAGACCTTCACCGTCCGGAAGGTCAGCTTCGGCGTCGGGGTGGAGCGGACGTACCCGGTGCACAGCCCGGTGATCGACCGGCTCGAGGTGGTCACCCGCGGTGCCGTACGCCGGGCCAAGCTGTACTACCTGCGCGACCTTCGCGGCAAGAAGGCGAAGATCAAGGAGAAGCGGGAGCGCCAGGCCAGCTGAGGCCCGACCGCAGATGGTTGAGCGGTCTGTTGCAACTGGCTTGCGCCATCTACGCTTGCGCCGGTGATGGACCGCGACATCTACGACCGCGAGGATCGCGGCGACGACCCGTATCCGTACTACCGCCCAGAGCGCGAATTCGAGGCGCCGGGCGGTAGCGGTCCTGTTCGCGGGCACGAGCTGGCCACAATGGACTCCGGTGATGACGAGGAGCCCGAGCCGCGCGGTCGCCGCCGGGGGTTCGGCCGGCGCAAGGCCATGCCGCTCTGGCAGGAGCTGCCGCTGCTGCTGATCGTCGCGTTCTGTCTCGCTGTGCTCATCCGTACCTTCCTGCTACAGGCGTTCTTCATCCCGTCCGGGTCGATGGAGGACACCCTGGAGGTCGGCGATCGGGTACTGGTCAACAAGGTCGTGTACGACATGCGTACGCCGGCGCGCGGCGAGATCGTGGTGTTCCGGGGCACCGAGAGCTGGGTGCCGGAGAACCCACAGGACCCGAACATCGGTTTCTTCGCGCAGCTCGGCCGTACCGTCGGCGATCTGGTCGGGATCAGCCGTCCGGGGGAGAAGGACTTCATCAAGCGGGTCATCGGGTTGCCCGGCGATGTAGTGGCCTGCTGCGACAAGGACGGGCACGTGACGGTCAACGGCTACCCCCTGGTGGAGCCGTACGTGACCGAGGACGCCCCGCTCGGCGGGACCTCCAGCGGCAAGGACTGCCGATCCCGCCGGTTCGACCCGGTGACCGTCGAGCCGGGCTACATGTTCGTCATGGGTGATCACCGCCTGGTGTCGCAGGATTCGCGCTGCCAGGGGCAGGTCCCGATCGACAACGTCATCGGCCGGGCCTTCGTGATCCTGTGGCCGAGCAAGGATTGGGGTGGTCTCGGCGTACCCGAGACGTTCAAGAATGTGCCGAAGCCGTTCGCGGCGGGACCACCTGGACCTGCGCCCATTCCGGCTCCGCCGCGTCATACGCGGGCGGACCCGGAACAGGCGCTCCGGCGGCCGGCCGCCCCGGGGGGTGTGACGTTAGCGGCCGCTTTACCTCTTCTTTGGGCTATACGGCGCGTTCCGGGCTCTTGCCGCGTCGGCGGCGTCGTAGGCTCTCCGCGTGATTGACGAGCAGACCCGCAAACGCAGCTCGTTCTGGCGCGAACTACCGATCCTGCTGGGCGTCGCCATCGTGGTGGCGGTCCTGGTACGCGCCTTCGTGCTGCAGACGTTCTACATCCCGTCCGAGTCGATGGAGAACACCCTCGAAATCAACGACAGGGTACTGGTCAACAAGCTCGTCTATGACTTCCGCGATCCGCACCGCGGCGAGGTCGTGGTCTTCGAGGCGCCGCGGTCGTGGCGCAGCAACCCGGCCGAAGAGGACTTCATCAAGCGGGTGATCGGGGTCGCCGGCGACCACATCAAGTGCTGTGACGCCGACCGGAAGCTGATCGTCAACGGCCAGTCGCTGGACGAGCCGTACCTCTACAGCGACGGCAACGGTACGTCGGACGTGGCCAGCGAGGACGACTTCGAGATCACCGTGCCGCAGGGCCGGCTGTGGGTGATGGGTGATCACCGATCGCACTCCGGCGACTCGCGCGAGCAGTACCGCGCCTCGCACGACGTTGTCGCGTCCACGATCCCGGTGGATGCCGTGGTGGGCCGCGCGTTCGTGGTCTTCTGGCCGCTGGGCAGGGCCGGCTGGCTCTCCGTACCGGACAGTTTTTCCCGGGTGCCCGACCCCCCGAAAGGCTGAGTCGGCCGGCCGGGTTGCCGGGTGGCCGCCGGACTACGCTGGGGCCGCGATGACAGAGTTGGCTCCCATCCCTCGACGGGCGGCCCGCGTGTTGTTGGTCGACTCGAACGATCAGGTCCTGCTGTTTCACGGGTACGACCCGGCCCGGCCGGACGATAGCTACTGGTTCACCGCCGGCGGCGGGCTGCGGCCGGATGAGGACTTCGCCACCGGGGCCGCGCGAGAGCTGGCCGAGGAGACCGGGCTGCGGCTGGCACCGGGCGAGGTCGGCGAGCCGGTCTGGAGTCAGATCACCGACTTCCCGTTCGACGGCCGGTGGTACCGGCAGGAACAGGAGTTCTTTCTGGTACGCATCGAGAGGTGGGATGTGGTGACCGACGGCTTCGACGACATCGAGCGCGGATCCATCGATGGTCATCGCTGGTGGGCGATCGCCGAGCTGGAGACCACCGCGGAGTCGTACTACCCGAAGGAGCTACCGACCCTGTTGCGCACGCTGCTGGACGGTGACCGGTGCTGAGCCCACCCCGTACGGTGGTCCGGCGCGAGGCCGGCCTCTACGCCCTGGAGCAGGCGTTGCACCGGCGCGGGTTCGCCAGGGTGGCCGGCGCCGACGAGGCCGGGCGGGGCGCGTGCGCAGGCCCGCTGGTGGTCGCCGCGGCGCTGCTGCCGCCGGGGCGCCGGGGCGAGATCCCCGATCTGGCGGACTCCAAGCTGCTCACCCCGGCGGTACGGGAACGGGTGTACGAACGGGTGGTGGCGGCCGCGCTCGCGTACCAGGTGGTGATCATCCCGCCGGAGGAGGTGGACGCCCGGGGACTGCACGTCTGCAACCTGGCCGGGATGCGGCGCGCCCTCGCCGGCCTGGCCGTCCGGCCGGACTACGTGCTCACCGACGGCTTCCCGGTGGATGGCCTCGGTGTGCCCGGCCTCGCCGTGTGGAAGGGCGACCAGGTGGCCGCGTGTGTCGCGGCGGCCAGCGTGGTAGCCAAGGTGACCCGGGATCGGCTGATGTGCGAGCTGGACCAGGGCTTCCCGGAGTACGGCTTCGCCGAGCACAAGGGGTACTGCACGCCGGAGCACGCCGCGGCGCTGGACGCGCACGGCCCCTGCCCGGAACATCGCTTTTCGTACGTCAATGTCGCGGCGGCCGCGGCGTCCGGGTTGCCCTTCCGGCCCACGGCCGGACGGGTGTCGGACCGGAGGGGTACGGTCGGCGTGGCGTTGGGTGACCCGGCACGGCCCCCGGCGCCGGTGCGCGAGAATGCAGATGGGCGAGACTGAGGTCGGCAGGGAGGGCGGTGCGGGATGAGCACCAGGGGTGGAGTGCGATGAGCGCCGAGGACCTCGAGAAGTACGAGACCGAGATGGAGCTTCAGCTCTATCGGGAGTACCGCGATATCGTCCGGCAGTTCTCCTACGTGGTCGAGACCGAGCGCCGCTTTTACCTCGCGAACCAGGTCGACCTACACGTCCGCAACTCGGACGGGGAGGTCTATTTCGAGGTAGAGATGCACGATGCGTGGGTCTGGGATATGTACCGTCCAGCGCGTTTCGTGAAGAACGTCCGGGTCATGACCTTCAAAGATGTCAATGTGGAGGAGCTGGAGAAGCCGGACATTTCACTGCCGACCGACTCAGGGTTCGGCGCCTAGCGCGCGAGGTCCAGCTCGAGCCACACAGCGAGGTCTTTGACCTCGCTGTGTACTGCGGCGGTGATGGCCTTGGTGAAGGGCACGTCCTGGTGGATCGCGTCGACCCGCAGTACCCCGGCTCTGCGGTCGGCAGTGGCGTCGAGCTTTCCGACCAGCCGGTCGCCGTACAGGATCGGTAGCGCGAAGTACCCCCAACGGCGCTTGGCAGCGGGCTTGTATATCTCCAGCTGGTAGTCGAACTCGAAGAGCTCGGCTGTGCGCTTGCGGTCATGTATCAGCCGGTCGAACGGGGACAACAGCGCCGCCCGACCGGCGAACGGTTGGCCCAGCAGGGAAGGGTCGACCCGCCAGGTGCCCTTGACACCCTCCACCACCGCCGGCTCGCCCACCTCGCCCACGTCCAGCGGCTCGACCGGACACTCCGGTCCGCGGGCGCGCGCGAGGCCCAGAGCCCGCAGCCGCCGCTCGTTGCGGATGCGCAGCGCATCTTGCCTGGGCACCACCGTATCGGGGTAGACCCGGCTTGCCAGGTCCCACAGCCGGTCGCCGCCCCGGCGCCCGGCGATCGCGACCTCGCCCCGCAACACCATGAACTCCAGCAGTTGCGTCACGTTGCGGTTGTTGGTCCACCCGGACGACTGCCACGGCACCTTGCAGGTATCCGGAAGATCGCGCGACGGCAGCGGCGCCGAGGAGCCGAGCCGGTCGAGGATGTCCAGCCGGCACGCGTCGTTGGCCCGTACCCAGTCGCGCTGGGACGCCCGCCAACCCGGCAGCTCCCCGCGCTCGGCCCGCTCCCAGCCGGCCATGTCCGCGCGGTAGAGCGCCAGGTCTTCGCTGGGCCGGATCATCGCCCGCAGTTCGAGCAGCGTCCGGTCGGCAAGCGCGGTGTCCAACTCGGCCGGCGAGTACGACGACCCAAGGCGGCTCCAGGCGACGAGGTCGGCATTCGGCGCGATCGCGGCGGTCGGATCGATCTGCAGCAGAGTCAGCCGGCGCACCACGCCGAGCAGCTCGGCCGGCCGCCGGCCATCCAGCAGCTGCGCGCGAACGGCAATGCGGCGCGCGTCGAGGCGGGAGAGCTCATGCACGGTCACGATCCGAGATTATCCCGATCGGCGCCAGATGTTGATCGCGCTATTGCGGGCTGTTGGAGCGTCTTGTGGGCGGCAACGGCCCGGCTTAGCAGTTTGGCCGAGCTTGCGCAAGCCTGTCCACAGGTTGCCGGTCTGTCCACAGCGGACGATGATCGCGTTCGCGGCCCCGGATGGTGGCTGCGAGTGTGCTCTGCATGGTCTTTGGTGGTTCGCGGGCTCTGGTTCTTGCTGCGCTCCTGACGGGGGTGGTGGCGGCGCCGGCTGGTCCGCCCGCTCTCTTCGCGACCGCTCGCCTAGCCGTAGCCGCTCCAGGCTTCTTTTCCCCAGGCGGCGCGGGGTTGTTCGGCTGGCCGATAGCTGGCCGGCCGGTGATCGTCCGCCGGTTCGAACCGCCACCGCGGCCGTGGCTGGCCGGACATCGCGGGGTGGATCTCGGCGCCAACCCTGACGCGCTGGTTCTCGCGGCAGGCGCCGGCGTGGTCCGGTTCGCCGGCCTGCTCGCCGGCCGCGGCGTCGTCAGCGTGGACCATCCGGGCGGGCTGCGTACCACCTATGAACCGCTGGTGCCGCAGGTGCGTGCCGGGCAGCGGGTCGTCCGGGGTGACGTGCTCGGCCGGCTCAGCCCCGGGCATCCGGGTTGCGCTGTGGCCGCTTGCCTGCACTGGGGTCTGCGCCGCGGCGCGGACTATCTCGACCCGCTGATCCTGTTCGGGCTGGGCCGGGTACGCCTCCTCCCGGCACCCGGCTCACAGCAGCGCGGGCAGCCGTTCGGCCAGCCGGTCGTACTCCTGCGCCCGGTTGTAGACCTGCGCCGACAGCCGGAGCAGGCCGCGCCCGTCCCATGAGCCGATCGCGACCTCGGTCTGCAGTTCGGCCGCGATCCGGACCCGCAGTGCGGTCGCGGCCTCGGCCGTGGCGGCAACCCCGGCGGGCAGCGGCACGATCCGCATGCTGACACCCGCGCCGGGCGAAGGAAGAGCATCCGGGGGTACGGCGAGAGCCTCACCGACCACCCGCTGGCCGTAGCCGGCGAGCGCCTCATTGTGCCCGCGTACCTCGTCGATGCCCAATGACCGCAACGTGTAGAGTCCGGCCGGCGCGGCCAACCAGCCCGAGAAGTCGTAGGTACCCTGCCACTCCACCGAGGCGGGGAAGCCGGCACCCTGCTCCCAGGAGACGGCCAGCGGCTCCACCCGTGGACGCCAGTCGGGCGAGACCACCAACACCGCGGTGCCGCGCGGGGCGTACGCCCACTTGTGCAGGTTGCCGATCCAGAAGTCCGCGCCGATATCCGCTACCCGCACCGGCAACATGCCGGGTACGTGCGCGGCGTCGACGGCCAGGGGTACCGCCAGCTCGCGCAGGGACGCCGCGATGCTGGCCACCGGCAACAGCTTCGCGGTCGGAGAGGTGATGTGATCGACGATCACCAGCCGGGTACGGCCGGGCCGGATCGCCGTACGGATCGCGGCGACCACGTCGTCATCGGCGGCGGACAGTGGGAGCGGCACGATCCGCGGGCGAGCACCGGACTGCCGGCAGGCACGCTCGACTTCCAGCGCGACCGCGCCGTACCCGTGGTCGGTCAGCACGATCTCGTCGTCCGGGGCCAGCCGTACGGACCGCAGGACGATCGCGATACCGGCGGTCGCGTTTCCGATCAGCGCGGTGTTCTCCGGGTCGGCACCGAGAGACGTGGCCAGGTGCCGCCGGGCATGGGCGACCCGATCCAGCAGGCCCTGGGCGAAGAACCGCATCGGGTTCGACTCGATCTCGTCCCGCAGCCGTTGCTGGGCGCGCTGTACCGGGATCGGCACCGCACCGAACGAGCCGTGGTTGAGGTGGGCGATGGCCGGATCGAGGGAGAACAGCAGCCGCGCACCCGGAATGGGGATGGTCACGATGTGGATCTTACGGCGGTTCTCGGTGTGTTCGGCGGGTCTCTCAGGCGCGTGGATGGGCCTGCCGGTAGGCCGCGCGAAGGCGTTCCACCGAGACGTGCGTGTAGATCTGCGTACTGGCCAGCGACGCGTGCCCGAGCAACTCCTGTACCGAGCGAAGATCCGCGCCGCCCTCCAATAGGTGGGTGGCGGCGGAGTGGCGCAACCCGTGCGGCCCGATGTGTGGCAGTCCAGCGGCTTGGGCTGCCCCGGACACGATCCGCCGTACCGCGGTGGGTTGCAGGCGGCCGCCCCGTACGCCGAGCAGCAGAGCGGCGCCACTGCGCGGGCCGGCGAGCGCGGGTCGCCCGAACCGCAGCCACCGGTCAATGGCCTGCTCAGCGGGGAGTCCATAGGGGACAGTCCGCTCCTTCGCACCCTTGCCGAGGACGCGGATGACCCGGCGGCCCCGATCGACGTCCACAACGTCGAGTCCACAGAGCTCGCTCACCCGTACGCCGGTTGCGTACAGCAGCTCGAGCACGACCCGGTCGCGTAACAGGATGGCCTCGGGCGCGGCGTTGGTTGGTGCCGTGACCAGTGCCGCTGCCTGCTCCTCGCGGAGCACGGTAGGCAGGGTACGCCGGGCGCGCGGACTGGCCAGCCGCGCGCCGGGGTCGGTAGCCAGCAGGCCCGCGCGGTGCGCCCACGCGGAGAACGCACGTGCGGCGGCGGCGCGCCGCGCCAGCGAGGCTCGGGCGGCCCCGACCGTCCGCAGCCGGGCCAGCCAACTGCGCAGTACGGTCAGGTCAAGGTCCTCCGGGCCGCGGCGGCCCATCCGAACCGCATGGTCGAGCAGCGACACGACGTCCGCCAGGTACCCGCGAACCGTGTGCACAGAACGGTTCCGGACACCGCCGAGTTCGCGGGCGAACTCGGCGACCGCGTCGCGCATCGGGGCGGGCAGGCCGGCGTACGCGGCTTCGGTGCTCCGATCCCGGGTCATCGCCTAGACCGTGAGCGCCAGACGCGGGTCGCGTCAAGCCGCCTCGCCGGCTCGCGCCTGCCCGGCCTCGTCGTCTCGTGGCCGTGCCGCCTCCTGGCCGTCTCGTGGGCGCGCCGGCTTGGGTGGCGGCGGCAGTGAGTACGTGCCGGCGCCGCGGCTCAGCACAAACCCGCCCGCCTCCAGCAGGCTGAGCGAAGCCAGGACGTCACGCAGCGGGAGCCCGGCGGTGCGGGCGATCGCCTCCGAGCCGGCCGGCCGGCGGCGTGGGACCGCGTCGAGCACCTGCGTTGCCGTGGGATCGAGATGGTCGCGGTCGTCCTCCGGACCACGCGGAACCGGTGCGAGATCGCCGATGCTGCCGACCTCCTCGAGGACATGCGGCCAGCCGGTCACCAGCCGGATCCCCTCCGTACGCA
>DASRRF010000314.1:0-3677 GCA_035695905.1 Micromonosporaceae bacterium
AGGGCTACACCGACGTGATGTCCTGCCATCTGGCCGGCGTACCGACCGCGGTGGCCACCTGCGGCACCAGCTTCGGAGCCGACCACATCGGCGTACTGCGCCGGCTACTGATGGATACGGACACGTTCGCGGGCGAGATCATCTTCACCTTCGACGGGGACGCTGCGGGTCAGAAGGCGGCGCTGCGGGCGTTCGAGGACGACCAACGGTTCGTCGCGCAGACGTACATCGCGGTGAGCCCGGACAACATGGACCCGTGCGAGCTGCGCCTGGCCAAGGGCGACACCGCGGTGCGCGACCTGATCGCCCGGCGTGAGCCACTGATCGCGTTCGCCCTGCGGTCCATGCTCAGCCGCTTCGACCTGGACGCCGCCGAGGGCCGGGTCGGCGCGCTACGCGCCACCGCGCCGCTCGTCGCGAAGATCAAGGACCGGGCCCTGCGGCCGGAGTACGCCCGCAAGCTCGCCGGTGACCTGGGCATGGAGGTCGAGGAGGTGACCCGGGCGGTGGCCGGCAAGGTGGGCACGGCGGCCCAGCCGGGTGCGCCGCGGCCGCGGCAGGCCCCGGACCCGGAGAGCCCGCAGCGGATGGTCGAGCGGGAGGCGCTCAAGCTGGCGCTGCAGGTACCCGTACTCGCCGGCCCGATGTTCGACGCCCTCGACGCCGGCGTGTACGGGGATCCGGTGCACGCCGCGGTGCGCGAGGGGATCGCCGAGGCGGGCGGGGCGGCGGCGGCCACCGGGGGAGCGGTGTGGATCGAGGCCGTCCGGGACGCGTGCGCCGACCTCGCGGCGAAGGCGCTCGTGGGTGAGCTGGCCGTGGAACCGTTGCGGATCGACGCCGAACCGGACCCGCGGTACGTGCTGATCCAGCTATCCCGGCTGCAGCTGGCCGCGGTGCGTAGCCGGATCAGGGAGATCAAGTCCAAGGTGCAGCGGATCAATCCGGTGACCAGCAAGGATGAGTATCTTGCACTGGCCGGCGAGCTGTTCTCGCTGGAGCAGCACGCGCGGGCACTGCGCGAGCAGGCCGTCGGGAGCTGGTAGCGGTGCGGGGGATCTTCCGCCGGCGGATCGGGATGCCGGCCGGCGAGCGGCCGGAGTTGGCGCGCGACGAGCGGATCGTTGCGTGGGCCGGTACCTCCGGCGGGGTTCTGGTGGCCACGAACCACGGCCTGATCCTGCCCGGTGGAGACCGGTTGGGCTGGCATCAGATCCACAAAGCCACTTGGTCGGGTACGGAGTTGGTGCTGGTACCCGCGGTGGTGATCGACGAGGTGGACGGGTTCACCATCGTGGCGGACGGGCCGGCTTCGGCGTACCCGTTGACTGAACCGGGCGATCTACCGCAACAGGTGCGGGAGAGGGTGACCCGGTCGGTGGCCTTGTCTGTGCACCACGGCGTCGACGGGGGCGGCCTGCGGATCGCCGCCCGGCGGGTGCCCGGCCATGACGGCCTGACCTGGACGGTCCGTTACGACCCGGGCACCGACGGCTCTTCTCCGGAGGTACGCACGCAAACCACGAGCCTGGTGGCCGAGGCCAAGGCGAGCTAAATCTCAGTGTGGAGTGTCGTACCCCTCGGTTAGGGTCGCCGCGTGCCTGACTCTGCCATCCCTCGACCCCGCCACCCCGCCCACGAAACTGCTCTGATTCACGCCCGCGGCCTGGTCAAGCGCTTCGGCGAGTTCACCGCCGTGGACGGGATCGACGTCGACGTGCAGCCCGGCGAGGCGTTCGGCTTCCTCGGTCCGAACGGGGCCGGCAAGAGCTCGACGATGCGCATGATCGGCTGCGTCTCCCCGGTGACCGCCGGCACGCTGCGCATCCTCGGCATGGACCCGCTGCGCGACGGCCCGGCGATCCGCGCCCGGCTCGGTGTGTGCCCGCAGCAGGACTCGCTCGATCCCGAGCTGACGGTGAGCGAGAACCTGACCACCTACGCGCGCTACTTCGGCATCCCGCGCCGGGTGGCCCGGGCGCGCTCCGCCGAGCTGCTGGAGTTCGTGCAGTTGGCCGAGCGGGCCAACAGCAAGGTCGAGCCGCTCTCCGGCGGGATGAAACGCCGGCTCACGATCGCCCGCGCGCTGGTCAACGAGCCGGAGATCGTGCTGCTGGACGAGCCCACCACCGGGCTGGACCCGCAGGCCCGGCACCTGGTCTGGGAGCGGCTGTTCCGGCTCAAGCAGCAGGGCGTGACGCTCGTGCTGACGACCCACTACATGGACGAGGCCGAGCAACTGTGCGACCGGCTCGTGGTGATGGACGCCGGGAAGATCGTCGCGGAGGGCTCGCCGCGCGAGCTGATCGAGGAGCACTCCACCCGTGAGGTGGTGGAGCTGCGGTTCGCCACCGAGGAGGGCGACACGGTCGCAGGCAAGCTGGCCGGCATCGGTGAGCGGATCGAGGTGCTGCCCGACCGGATCCTGGTGTACGCGGAGGACGGTGACGCGGCCGCCGCCGAGGTGCACCGTCGGGCCCTGCTGCCCACCAGCGTGCTGGTTCGCCGCAGCACCCTGGAGGACGTGTTCCTGCACCTGACCGGCCGGACCCTGGTCGACTGATGGCTCACCCCGCCCTCGCGGTTCTGGAGTTCGACCTGGTCGGCTACCGCCGGACCTGGCGTGGTTCGGTGCTGTCCTCGTTCGTGCTCCCGGTCCTGTTCGTGCTCGGTTTCGGGCTGGGCGTCGGGTCGTACGTGGACGCCAGCGGCCGGCTCGGCGACGTCAGCTACCTGGACTACATCGCACCCGGGATGATCGCCTCAACCGCGCTGCAGATCGCGTTCGGCGAGTCGAGCTGGTCGATCATGAGCAGGTTCATCTGGATCCGGACCTATCACGCGATGGCCGCCAGCCCGCTGCGGGTCGTCGACATCATCGGCGGCGACCTGCTCTACATCCTGCTGCGGGTGGTGTCGGCGAGCGCGGTGTTCACCGCGGTCGTCGCCGCGTTCGGTGCGGTGCATTCGCCCTGGGTGGTGACCCTTCCGGTGGTCGCCGGGTGGCTCGGGCTGGCCAGCGCGGCGCCGGTGCTGGCGTACGCGGCCCGGGTGGAGACGGACAGCTTCTTCCCGCTGCTGTTCCGGTTCGTCATGGTCCCGATGACCCTGTTCGCCGGCGTCTTCTTCCCGGTCTCGTCGATGCCGGCCGGCCTGCGGATCCTCGCGTACATCTCGCCGCTGTGGCACGGGGTCGAGGTGTGCCGGGCGGCCGCGTTCGGCACCGGCAGTCCGGCGGCGATCGCCGGGCACCTGGCCTACCTCGGGCTCTGGGTTGTTGTCGGGTTCTGGCTGGCACAGCTGGCGTACCGGCGCCGGCTCGCGGTGTAGGGGGCGGCCATGGTCACGATGCTCGTCGCGAGCCGGGCCCGGCAGTACGGGCGGATCAACGCGTCGGCACAGCGGGCCGAGGCGGTGACCCATCGCAACATCGCCGCGCTCCGCTCGGCGTACTGGCTGGTCGTGGTCTCCGGGTTCTTCGAGCCGCTGCTCTACCTGCTCTCGATCGGGGTGGGGGTCGGCGGGCTGGTGACGCACATGACGCTGGCCGACGGTCGGGTGGTCAGCTACGCCCAGTTCGTCGCGCCGTCCATGCTCGCCGCGTCCGCGATGACCGGGGCGCTGTCCGAGTCCACTTTCAACTTCTTCGGCAAGATGAAGTACATGCGGCTGTACGA
>DASRRF010000315.1:0-2933 GCA_035695905.1 Micromonosporaceae bacterium
CAGCGAGTCCTTGTCCCGGAAGTGGTGGAAGATCGCCCCGCGGGACAGCCCGGTCTCCTCTTCCAGCCGCCGTACGGTGGCTCCCTCGTACCCGTGCCGGGCGAAGCAGGTGCGCGCGGCGGCGAGGATCTCGCGCCGCCGCGCGTCGAGCTGGTCCTGGCTCACCCTGGGCACGGGTCGATCGTAATCCGTACGTACGGCTTACGATCGCGTTGTGCATCCCCTCACTGTCGCCGCGATCCAAGCCGACCCAGAACCGGGGGAGGTAACCGGCAACGCGGCGGCCGGCGCCCGGCTCGCCGCCCAGGCGGCCGAGCAGGGCGCGGCTCTCGCCGTACTCCCGGAGCTTTTCCTGCCCGCTTACCACCCGCCGGCGCTGCGCGCTGATCCGGTGGGCACGGACGTCGCGGCCGACGACCGTGGCCTGGTCGCGGACCGGCGCCTCGACCCGCTGAGGTCCGTCGCCGCCGAGCGCGCCGTGGTGGTCGTGGTGGGCGCGGCGGTACGCCATGCCGACGGGCGGCGCAGCTGCAGCGCGCTGGTCGTGGACCGGACCGGCACGGTGACCGCGGCGTACGACAAGCAGCACCTCTGGGGGCCGGACGAGAACGAGCTGTTCACGCCCGGGTCGTCCGGGGCCACCCTGGTCGTGGACGGCTGGCGGTTCGGGCTCGGGATCTGCTACGACGGCTGCTTCCCCGAGCACGCCCGGTCCGCGGCGATCGACGGCGCGGTGCACGGTTACCTGGCGCCGAGCGGCTACCTGGCCGGTTCGCAGCATCGCCGGGATCTCTACTACGCGGCCCGTGCGCTGGACAACACGATGTACGTGGTGTTCGCGAACAGCGTCGGCGGCCAGCCGCCGTGGCGGTTCAACGGCGGTGCCGCGGTCTACGAGCCGGAGGGGCGGCCGCTGGTGCGCGGCGCGGACACCGGCGAGGCGGTGCTCGTGGCCACCCTCGACCCGGCTGAGCTGGACCGGGTCCGTAGCGCCCACACCATGCTCGCGGATCGCCGCGCCGACCTGGGCTCCGGCCGCACGATCATGAACGCCTGACCGGGGGACTGTTCTGTGGTGGGCATGGTCACGTAGGGTGCCGGCGTGCCTCTGTTGCTCCTCGACCTGGACAACACCCTGATTGACCGGATCGGGGCGTTTCGCGTGTGGGGGGAGTCCTTCCTGGCCCGGCTCGGCGCGCCGGCGTACGACATCGACTGGCTGCTCGACGTCGACGCGGACGGGCTCACCTCGCGGTGGGATGTCGCCGACGCGCTGCGCGAGCGGTACGACCTGCGGGTGCCGGTACTCGACCTGGTCGATGAGATCCGCGAGGGCGTGGTCGGCCTGATCCGGCTCGACCCGATGGTCGCCGCCGCGCTGCGGATCGCCGACGACGCCGGCTGGGTCCCGGTCGTGGTGGCCAACGGTGAGACCCGGGTCCAGGAACAGGTGATCCGCCGGACCGGGCTGGACGGGTACGTGGCGGACTGGGTGATCTCCGAGGCCGCGGACGTGAGCAAGCCGAGCCCGCGGATCTTCGAAATGGCCGCCGAACGGGTCCGGATGCGGCTGCGGAACGCCTGGCTGGTCGGCGACGGCCCGGAGGAGGACATCGGCGGCGCGGCGGCGGTGGGTATCCCGAGCGTCTGGGTCCGGCGCGGGCGGCAGTGGCTGGACCGGCGGTTCGCGCCGACCCGGATCGCCGAAGGGTGCATCGCCGCGCTGGCCGCGGTCCTCGACGCTAATTCGGTGGTGGGTGCGGGAATGAGCCGGCAGAATCTGCGTCGTTGAGCCATCTGCGTTGTTGAGCCGGAGGCCCCGGCCCGGTCGAAGGGAGGTAGCAGCAGTGCTCGCCTTGCCTTCTACCGAGGAGATCGACCGGTGCATCCGTTTGACGAGGACGAACCGCAGTACCTGAAGTTTCTGGCCGATGATGGGCCGGACGAGGATTTCGACCGGCCCGACGCCGGTGACCGCTGGTCCACCTGGGACGCCGACGGGGTGGTACGCGGGCCGGAGCCGTACCCGGACTGGCTGGTGACCGAGCTCGCCGCGGTCGACACCGAGCTGGGCATGGTCAAGACCGGCAAGGAGGCCGACGTCCACCTCGTGGCCCGCGGTATCCCCGGCACCGACCGGTCCTGCCTGCTGGCCGCCAAGCGCTACCGGTCCAGCGAGCATCGGCTGTTCCACCGCGACGCCGGGTACCTGGAGGGGCGCCGGGTACGCCGGTCCCGGGAGAACCGGGCGATGGCCAACCGTACGTCGTTCGGCCGGGTAGCCATCGCCGGCCAGTGGGCGGCCGCCGAGTTCGCCGCGCTCTGTCGACTGTGGACGGTCGCTGTGCAGCTGGGCGTCGCCCCGTTCGTGCCGTACCCGGCCCAGCTGGTCGGTACCGAGCTGCTGCTGGAGTTCATCGGCTCGCCGGACGGTGCGGCCGCGCCCCGGCTGGCCGAGCTGCGCCCGGCGACCGAGGTGCTCGGTGCACTGTGGACACAGCTGGTCGATGCGCTGGTCGTACTGGCCCGCGCCGGTCTGGCGCACGGGGACCTGTCCGCCTACAACTTGCTCGTCCACGATGGACGGTTGGTGATGATAGATCTGCCGCAGGTGGTCGACGTGGTGGCCAATCCGCAAGGTCCGATGGTCCTCGCGCGGGATGTGGCGAACGTGGCGAAGTGGTTCGCCACCCGCGGACTGTCCGATGTGGACCCCTCAGCGCTCGCCGCGGACCTGATGGCCGAGATGGGTCTGCGCTAGCGCCCCCGGCGCCCCTCACCCGGCGCCCCTCACCCAGCGCAACTTGCAGAAGGTCGGGGCTTCCGCCTGGAGCTGATACCCCGACTTTCTGCAAGTTGCGCGCGCCGGCAGGGCTTGCGCCGCCAGGAGGGCTGGCGGGGGCTGGCGTCAGGCCGCGAGCATCTTGCGCAGG
>DASRRF010000316.1:0-3722 GCA_035695905.1 Micromonosporaceae bacterium
CAACGCCGTGTGGGGAGGATCTCGATAGTGCCGGACGGCTCGATGGACCCGCCCCGCCCGCTGCCGCCAGCAACGCGGCGGTTGGTTGTCCTGGTGCTGCTCGTGGGGGTGGTCGCGGTCGCGGCGGCGGCGAGCGTCGCGGTCGGCGCGAACCCGCTGTCGCCACTTCAGGTGTGGTGGGCGCTGGTGCACCCGACCGGCGGCGAGGGCGACATCGTGGTCAACTCGCTGCGGCTGCCGCGTACCGCGCTGGGGTTGGTGGTCGGGCTCGCGCTCGGCGTCGCCGGGGCGCTGATGCAGGGCCATACCCGCAACCCGCTCGCCGATCCAGGCCTGCTCGGGGTCAGTGACGGGGCCGCGCTCGGCGTGGTGGTCGCGGTGTTCGGCTTCGGCGTGACAACCCTCGACGGGTACGTCTGGTTCGCCTTCGCCGGCGCCCTGCTAGCCAGCATCACCGTGTTCCTGATCGGCGGTATCGGCACCGTCAGCGGCGCCGGACGGGTCGGCAGCGGTGCGGGCGGCGGCCTGGGCGGTGCCAGTCCGGTCAGCTTGGCGCTGGCGGGGATCGCGGTCGGGGCGCTGCTCAAGGGGATCACCACGACGCTGGCGCTGTTCGACTCGCGGACGTTGGACGCGTACCGGTTCTGGGCGGTCGGGTCGCTGGCCGGACGGCCGCCGGAGCTGGTCTGGCAGATCCTGCCGTACGTCGTCGCCGGGCTGTTCGCCGCCGCGGTCAACGTACGGGCGCTCAACGCGCTCACCCTCGGCGACGACACGGCGCGGGCACTCGGACACCGGATCCTGCTCAGCCGGGCCGTCGGCATCGGCGCGATCACGCTGCTGTCCGGCTCCGCCGTCGCCGCCGCGGGACCGCTCGCCTTCGTCGGACTCGTCGTGCCGCACGTGGCCCGTACGGTCACCGGGCCGGACCATCGGTGGCTGGTGCCGTACTCGGGGCTGCTCGGGGCGGCGTTGCTGCTGGTGGCGGACGTGATCGGCAGGGTGGTGGCGCGGCCGGGCGAACTCCTCGCCGGCACCGCCCTCGCCCTGATCGGCGCCCCCTGCTTCATCGCCCTGGTACGCCGCCGCCGGCTGGTGCGGATATGACCGCGGTGGCGGGGCGTACCCCCGTAAGGGCGGGCGTGGTGTCGACCATGTGGCGGCCACGGGTGCTGGTGGTGGCAGGTGCGGCGGCCCTGGTTCTGGTCCTGGTCGCGGTGGTGAGCGTGGCGCGGGGTGACCTGGCGCTGCCGGTCGGCGACGTGTTCCGGGCGCTGGTCGGCCAGGGCGACGCGGCGACCCGGTTCGTGGTGGTGGAGCTGAGGCTGCCGCGGGCGCTCACCGGCGCGCTCGTCGGTCTCGCCCTGGGGCTGGCCGGGGCGGTCACTCAGACAGCGGTACGCAACCCGCTCGCCACCCCGGAGATGCTCGGGATCACCGTCGGGGCGAGCGCCGGCGCGGTCGCGGTAATCGTGCTCGGCGGCAGCAACGGCGTGGTCGGCAGCGGGCTGGCGTCTGTCGGGATGCCGCTCGCGGCGCTGGCCGGCGGCCTGGTCGCGGCGGCGGCGATCTACCTGCTCGCCTGGCGGGGCGGGATCGACGGCTACCGGTTGGTGCTGGTCGGCATCGGGATCGACGCGATCGGCGGCGCGATCGTCTACTGGCTGCTCAACGTCGCCGACGTGAACGACGCGGCACGTGCGCTGGTCTGGATCACCGGCAGCCTCAACGCCCGCGGCTGGGAGCACGCGGCACCGCTGGGCTTCGCGTTGCTGCTACTCGCGCCGGTGGTGCTCTGGCTCGGCCGGCACCTCGACGTGCTGAGCCTCGGCGAAGAAACCGCGGTGGCGCTCGGCGTACGCGTCGGGTGGCTGCGCGGCGGGCTCACGCTGCTCGCATTCGCGCTGGCCGCGGTGGCGACGTCGGCGGCCGGGCCGATCATGTTCGTCGCGCTCGCGTCGCCGCAGATCGCGCAACGCCTGTCCGGTACGCCCCGCCCGCCGCTGGTCGGCTCCGCGCTGGTGGCCGCCGCGTTGACGGTCACTGCCGACCTGCTCGCCCGAAGCCTGATCGGGGCCGCGGAACTGCCCGTCGGTGTGGTCACCGCGGTGCTCGGCGCCCCCTTCCTGATCTACCTACTGGTACGGAGGCGCTGAAATGCTGCGCGCGGAGTCCCTGCGACTGGCGTACGACGGGCGGGTCGTGGTCGACGGGCTGGACCTCGACGTGGTCGACGGCACCGTCACCGCCGTGATCGGGCCAAACGGCTGCGGCAAGTCGACCATGCTGGGCGCCCTGGGACGGCTGCTGCGGCCGCGCGGCGGTGGCGTACTGCTCGACGGGAAGCGGATCGACCGGATGCCGACCCGGGAGGTGGCGAAGCAGGTCGGCGTACTCCCCCAGACGCCGGTCGCGCCGGACGGGCTGACAGTCGCCGACCTGGTCTCGCGCGGGCGGCACCCGTACCAGACCTGGTACCGGCAGTGGTCCCGTGACGACGAGGTCGCGGTCGCGGAAGCGCTGGCGTGGACCGGTCTCGGCGACCTCACGGAGCGGCCGGTGGACCAGCTCTCCGGCGGCCAGCGGCAGCGCGCCTGGCTCGCGATGACCCTCGCCCAGGGCACCGACCTGCTGCTGCTCGACGAGCCGACGACCTTCCTCGACCTGGCCCACCAGGTCGACGTACTGGACCTGGTGGAGCGGCTGCACCGGGAAGCCGGCCGCACCGTCGTGATGGTGCTGCACGACCTCAACCTCGCCGCCCGGTACGCCCAACGCCTCGTCGCGATGCGCGACGGCGGCATCGTCGCCGCCGGCCCGCCCGCCGACGTACTGACCGCCGACCTGCTCCGCGACGTGTTCGACCTCGAAGCCCACATCATCCCCGACCCGGTGACCGGTACCCCGCTAGTAGTCCCGGTTGGCCGCCACCACCGCTGACGCCCCCGCCGCGCCCGGCTCTCCACCGCGCTCGCGCCCAGCCTGGTCGCCTGCGGTGCGAACGCTGAGGTGTGCGAGGCGGAGCCGCGCGCCCACATGGCCCGCCACTACGAGCCTTCGGCATGGGGTTCCTGGTTACGGCCGTCCGGGGTAGCCGGGCGGACCGGTGGCCGGGCGGACCGGCCTGGCGAGCCGTACGGCGTGGAACCAGTCGGCGGCGCCGCGGCCCATCAGGGCGACCAGCGCCACGATTCCCGCGGCGGTCGCCACGAGATAGATCAGCGTCATCAGGAGCTCCGCAACGTTCTGGGCGCCGGTGATTCCGGCGACGAGGCGGGAGAGCCCCCCAGCGAGGTACGCCATGGTCACATACCCGGCGACGGCGAGACCGAGGGAGCGGCCGATCTCGGCGCCTTGCAGGATCGCGATGCCCGCTGCGACACCGGCGACCGCGGCGACCGCCGCCAGGAGACCCGACACGACCATCTGCAGCACGAACTGCGCGTGCGTCTCGTGGAACGAAACCACCACCACCACCACGTTCACCAGGTTGACCAGCGCGAACAAGGCAACGATCAGCAACATCACGGCCGCGGCCGTCACCAGCCCCGGCCGTACGGGCCGCCCGGTCGTACCGGGGCCGATCGGCGCCGCACCGAACGGCGGCGCGCCCGGTGGCGGCGCACCCGGAGGCGGCGCGGCCGGCGCCGGTGGTGAGTAGAACGGCGCTCCCGGGCGCACCAGCCCCGGCTCCGGCTCAGCCGCGCCGGCTGAAGCCGGCC